>CAZRUT010000094.1:0-5319 GCA_964603215.1 uncultured Nitratifractor sp. | reverse complement strand
CATGGTTTTGGTTATAACCGCCGTATGGGCACTTTGGATCGTCGGCATGCGCAGTCCGGGAGTGCGGGACAATATTTTCCTGCCATGCGAACACTACGACAGAGCCAAGATCGACGCCCTCAAGCGCCTCAATGGAATCACCGACTACTACCTGAACGAAACCGAAGCAATCATTGTGGTCAAATTCGACAACGATCTTCTCGACGGCGACACGATCCGGGGGGTACTGCTCAAACGCTGACGAAGGCTTAACGATAATTCTGCTATCATTTCAAAAACGTTCATAACTATTTACACAAGGCAGATTGATCATGTTGACGCGACTCAGACACTACGAAGAAGAAGCCCTCCAGACACTGATCGACACATACCGCCGCGGTCTCTATGCCAAACTGGAAGGACATGACCGTCTGATGGGGATCATTGGGGCCAGCGGTATGGGCAAAAGCACCCTCCTCCTTCAGCGCTGCCAGGCCCTCCGCGAAGAACATGGAACCGAAAAGGTGCTCTATTTCACCCTTGATTATCCCTTTTTGGCCAACACAAACCTGGTGGATTTTGCCGAAGAACTCCACGGCAAAGGGGTGCGCTACCTGCTGATCGACGAGATCCACAAGCACCCCCACTTTCAAAAAACCCTCAAAGCGATCTACGACAAGGTACTGGGGATGCAAATCCTGTTTGCCGGCAGCCCGGTGATGGCCACCGGAGGGCTCGGGGCACGGCTGACACTTCATCGGATTCAGGGGCTTTCATTTCGCGAACTGATGTCCATCGGCAAAGAAAAACCCCTCCCCGTCATCGCTTTTCGGGATATGCTGGACAATCACCGGCAAATCGCCCAGGAACTCTCAGCCCATTTTGATATCGCCAAAGGGATCCGCACTTATCTGCGGCGCGGCTATTATCCCGGACACACCGACCCCCGCCAAACGTTTATCCGGACGATGCTCGATTCGCTCAATGCCACGCTTGACGGCGATCTGGTCACCACCGGACGGGTGGAGCAGAAATACACATACAAAATGCGCCGGGTTCTGGAAGTGCTCAGCGTGACCAGCCCGGGCACTGTCAATCTCTCCCGCATTGCCGAAGAGGCGGGTGTCAGCCGGGTCAAGCTCTATGACTATCTGCGCTATCTCGAAGAAGCGGGCTTGCTCAATCTCGTTGCTACCGCCGACAAAGATACCAAACAAAAAACCAAACCGGCCCGCATCTACATTGACAACACCAACCTCCGTATTTTTTACAATCCTGCCGCCGACATCACCAATATTCGGGAAACTTTTTTCGTCAACCAGCTCAGTGCCATTGCCAAACTCTCCAGCACCAAAGAGGGATTGTTTGTCGTCAACGGAAAATGGCGCTTCCAGCTGACGCTCCGGGAAGGAGAAGTGGAAGTATTCGAAGAACTCCGCAATGCCTACCGCGTCGTCGATACCCTCATCAGCGACCACCCCCAGCGGATTCCCCTCTGGCTGTTTGGCTTTCTTTATTAGGCGATCCGGATCGCTCTCTTTGTCATTTTCTGCCAAAACGGATATTTTTGACTTTTTTATTGTATGATACTTCGTCACATATTCGGCACCGTCCTGGGATGCGTGCGCGCCAAATCGGCGATGCATCTGTTTGCCGATGAAGCGACGGAATATAATTTGGGAGTTTCTCATGATGAGAATGAGACGTGGATTTACGATGATCGAGTTGGTCTTCGTTATTGTGATTATCGGTGTTTTGGCCGCTATAGCCATCCCGAAACTGGCCGCAACGCGCGACGATGCCAAGCAAGTCAAGGCGGTAAAGAATCTTGCCACCTGTATTTCAGATTTTGGTGCAGCCTTTACGGCAACCGGGGACGAGGGCGAGGTGAGCAACTATCCCTCCTGTGTGGCCATGATCGCGGACAGTTGTTTCAAGATTGACAATGGGGACCACAAAGACGGGAGCATCAAAGTCTACAACAATACCAACAACAGGTCACGTTGGTGTGCATACGCGCAAAAACAGGCGGACATACAAAACCTCTCCAAACCGGGCGGAAAAGCACATGAATTTGGCGGGAAAAAGGTAGGATTGTAGCCTGATACCAGTCAAGACTTTGGCCGCACACAATAGTGCATTATGTGTGCAGTACGGCCGATCCGCCCCTACGCTTCGCCCAGCTTTTCGATTGTGACGGATTGGTTTTTGACCCCCATGAGTGCGGCGGCGCGGGCTTTGATGCCTTTGATCGTGAAACCGTATTTTTTAAACAGCGCACCGGCCGGGGCGGAGGCGCCGAAGCATTCCATCCCCAGCACGTCATCGGCATAACGGTAATACTCGGTGGCCGTAGCCGCCTCAACTGCCAAAACTTTGGTGGCAGGGTCAATGACGGTGGTGCGATAGTCGGCATCCTGCTCATGAAACAAATCGAGACACGGAACCGAAACAATGTTGGCCGGAATCCCCATCTGCTCCAGAAAACACCCCGCCTGAAGTGACGGCATCAGTTCCGAACCGCTGGCCATGATGGTCAATGTCGCACCGCGGCGCTTTTTGACGAGATAGGCTCCACGGCTTGGGTCACCAAAATCCCGCTGGGGTTTGAGGGTTTTGAGTTTTTGCCGGCTGAGCACAAATCCGTGCGGAGCCTGCATCGACAAAGCTGTTTGCCATGCGGCAACGTTTTCGGTCGCATCGGCCGGTCGCCAGAGATAAAAACCCGGCATCGCACGAAACTGACTGATCTGCTCGATCGGCTCGTGGGTCGGGCCGTCTTCGCCTACGCCGATGCTGTCATGCGTCCAGACAAAAAAGTTCTGTATTTGCGTCAACGCCGCGATCCGTACTGCCGGCTTGAGGTAGTCGCTAAAGACGAAAAAAGTCGCGTTAAACGGCACCACTGTCCCATACAGTGCCATCGCATTGGTGATCGCCGCCATCGCATGCTCGCGGATCCCGAAGTGAATATTTTTTCCCCGGGGGAAATCGCCAAAATGCTTGAGCGTCGTTTTGTTCGAAGGGGCCAGATCCGCCGAACCACCGACAAAACCCGGTATGGCTTTGGCAATGGCATTGAGGATCTGCCCGTTGCTGTCGCGGGTTGCAATATCTTTGACAGCAGAGAAATCGGGGTATGCAATCGCGGAAAAATCAGGGTGCTGCAATCGCTCAAGCGCTACATTTTGTTCTGCCAGCGGTGCTTCCCGCTGGAGGTGGTTCCACTCCCGCTCATTCAAATCCCCCTGCTCCACGGCACAACGGAAGGCCACCAGGACATCCTCCGGGATATAAAATGTCTCGTCTTCCGGGAAACCGGCTGCCTTCTTGGATGCACGGATCACCGCCTCGCCCAGTGGTGCCCCGTGCGTCGCGGCACTCCCCTCCAGACCGACAGCCCCCCGACCAATGGTAGTATGGGCGATGATGATTGTGGGGCGGTCGGATGTCTGGGCGGCTGTGAGGGCTGCATCGATCGCATCATAGTCGTGCCCGTCGATGGAGCGGACATGCCACCCCTGTGCCACAAAACGTGCTGCGACATCTTCGCTCCAGGCGACCGACGTATCCCCCTCGATGGTGATGCGGTTGCTGTCGTAAATGAGGATGAGGTCGTTGAGCTTCAGGTGGCCGGCCAGTGCACATGCTTCGTAACTGATCCCCTCTTCGAGGTCTCCGTCGCCGACAAGGCAGTAGATTTTGTGGTCAATCAGCCTGCACGTCTCGGCGTTGACCTGCCGGGCCGTGTAGGCAGCTGCCATGGCGAAACCGACGGCATTGGCCACCCCCTGTCCCAACGGACCGGTCGTGATCTCAATGCCAGGTGTATGGCCATATTCCGGATGACCGGGTGTGCGGGAATCAAGCTGACGAAATTGTTTGAGATCCTCCAGGTGCACATCATAGCCCCACAGATGGAGGAGCGCATAAATCAGTCCCGTTCCATGCCCACCGGAAAAAACCAGACGGTCACGGTTGAGCCATTGGGGATTGGCCGGGTTGTGGTGCAGGTGCTCACTCAGTATGACGGCAATATCGGCCAGACCCATCGGGGCTCCCGGGTGGCCGCTGTTGGCCTTTTGAACCATATCAGCAGCCAAAAATCGAAGCGTATCGGCCATCTTGCGGCGCAGAGTATGGGAATTTTTTTGCATCGGTCTTCCTTGGTGTGGTGTTACGAACGGTGTCGGTTGAGGTAGCGATCCATGAGGGGATGGAGCGCCGTTTGCAGGGGGGCATCAAAGGCTTCAAACCGGTGGGTCAAATCCGCCGCCAGCGTATCGGCTTCGGCAATACTCGCTTCGAGCCCCAGCAGGGTGATGAAGCTGTTTTTGTCGCCGTCGTTGCCGGTGGTTTTGCCGGCCTCTTCTGTGCTTTGGGTCTCGTCAATAATATCATCCTGGATCTGAAACAGCAACCCCAGATCAATCCCGAACCCGTACAGCGCTTCCTGTGTCGACTGCTCCAGTCCCACGATCACAGCACCCATCAGCATGCTGGCGGCAATAAGCTTGGCTGTTTTGTTGCGGTGCAGTTCCCGCACCTGCTCCAGCGTCAGGGGGTCATTTTCAAAATAAAGATCGATCGCCTGCCCCAGTACCATCCCGTTCACCCCACCATCCCGTGCCAATATCTCGACCAGACGGATGCGGACATCCGCACGAAATGCCGACCGGGCAATCAAAAGAAACGCATGGGTATTGAGGGCATCGCCCGCCAGAATCGCCGTGGGAATATCATAGGTTGCGTGGAGTGTCGGATGGCCGCGGCGCAGATCGGCGTTATCCATGCTCGGCAAATCATCATGGATCAGTGAATAGGTATGAAACATTTCCAGAGCCAGCGCGGGTGCATAGGCCGATGCGACCAGCAGCGGCTCATAGGCTGCGACGATCCGCAGCAGCAACATCGGCCGGAACCGTTTGCCGCCGGCCAGCAGCATTTCGGCCATCGCCTGGTTGTAGATCGGGTGAAACGTTTCGATCGCCGGAAGGTGATCGCGAAGATAGGCTTCAAATCCTTGCATGGTACCTCGAATAGTTGGATGGGTGATTATAGTATATTGGCCATTAGGAACGGATAATTAGCGTGCGCATTTTTTTGCAATCTCCTTGCAAATTTCTTTGCGGCTTTTTCCTTCGACGTTCACCGTCACGTCGGCAACGCGCCGGTACGCCCTCTGGCGCTCTTTGTAAAGCTTTTTTGCCTGGTCCGGATCCGAAAAAAGAGGGCGCTTTGCCAGCTTCTCCTCGGCATTGTCTGCTTGGCTTAGTCGGGCATATATCCACGCGAACGACGCATCCAGCCACACCACCGTGCCCAGCGCCTTGAGGTTGT
>CAZRUT010000093.1:0-5335 GCA_964603215.1 uncultured Nitratifractor sp. | reverse complement strand
CAAAACCCTTGACCACAAAACCAAGTCTTGCCAGATGCTGCGCCACAAAACTGCCGATACGTCCCAGTCCCAGTACCCCTATCGTCGTCCGGTCAAAACTGTTGGGTCGAAGCTCCTTCCAGACACGTGTACGTTGCTGCATCTGATAACGGTGGAGGTTTTTGGTACAGTAGCTTACTGTAGCCAGAATATATTCCCACATCGACTGATTGAGGCGGTCATCCGCCAGCTTGAGCACCGGCAGATCCGGCGGAAGGGCGGCATCCTTTAGTATATGGTTCACACCTGCCCCGATCGAAGAGAGTGCTTTGAGGTTTGGAAAACGGTTCCAGAGTCCCTCGGGATATCCCGCTGCCGTGATGCCGAATGTGATATCCTCCGCATCGCCTGTCTCCGGATAGATACGGATATCGAGTGTCTCATCAGCGCCCTTGAGCGCCTTGACCCAGTTGTGGACATAGATTGCTTTATGATAGATCAGTATTGCCATGCGTACTCCCTGTGTCGTTAAACAGTGATGCGATCAGTCGTGCCGTCACGGTGTGGATCACAATGCCATATCATACCAGAACCTCACTCATCCCCGACTGTGCCTGTTACTACTTTGTTACATTAAGTAACTCTATTATAAAAAAATAAAACTAAATATTATTTATATATCAGTTTTATTTATATTGTACTATAATTCATTTGACATTAGAAGTCAAATACATCCAAAAGATAAAGGAGGGCACTGTATGAACGAGCGTATGAAAAACAATGCGCACACGCGCAGTCCTGTTGATCGGATCGAAAAATCGGTACACGCGATGGAGCGGCGTCATTTTCTCAAACGCGGCGTCACGCTTTCGGTTGGTGCTGCGGCGGCAATGGGAGGTGCAGCAGGTGCATCGGCCAAAGGTTTTACCCCCGATCCGGAAAATCTACCCCCCCATGTTGCCAAATGGGGCAAAAGCTGGGGGCGAGATATCAATGCAGCTCCGTATGGTATTCCATCGCAATACGAAGCCAATGTGGTACGACGCGTTGTTCCATGGCTGACCGCAGACCAAAAAGCCTCGGTGAGCTTCACACCATGGCAGGATATTGAGGGGACAGTGACGCCCAACGGACTCCATTTTGTCCGTTCGCACGGCGGGGTTGTTGATATCAATCCACTGGAATGGCGCCTGATGATTCATGGGATGGTGGAGCGGCCGGTGATTCTGACGCGTGATGACCTCAACCGCTATCCCTCGGTGACCCGCCAGCATTTCTTTTCGTGTCCGGCGAACAGTGCGATGGAAGCACGCGGCCCGGGTCTCGATTCGCTGCAGGTGACCCACGGGATGCTTTCATGTTCGGTCTATACCGGTGTTGAACTAAAAACCATCCTTGATGATGTCGGCCTCAAACCCAGTGCCAAATGGATGTTTTCCGAGGGATCTGATCCGGCCAGCGTTGGGCGGTCCGTGCCCATCGAAAAAGTGCTGGACGATGCCATGTTGGTCTATGCCATGAACGGCGAAGCGCTCCGCCCCGAAAACGGATATCCGGTTCGTTTGCTGCTCCCCGGTTGGGAAGGTGTGCTGCAAACAAAATGGCTTCGGCGCCTGAAGTTTGACGATCAGGCGTGGTGGGTGCGTGAAGAAACCACCAAATATACGGAATTGCTTCCCGATGGACATGCCAAAATGTTCAACTGGGTTTTCGAATCCGATTCTGTCATTACCGCTCCGTGCCCGGAGCGGGATTGGCAGGGTATGAAGCCGGGTCCAATGAAAATCGGCGGCATTGCCTGGAGCGGCCGCGGCAAAGTCGAGCATGTCGATGTAACGCTTGACGGCGGCAAGACATGGAAGGAGGCAGTGATTACGAGTGAAAAACTGCCCAAATCCGTGACGCGCTTTGAGTTTCTGTTTGTGTGGGACGGTAAACCGTTGCTCATCGGCAGCCGTTCGACGGACGAAACCGGCTATACACAGCCTACGGAACAAGAATTGCTTTCGCAAAAAGGGACGGAATTTATCTACCACCGTAATGCGGTACAGATCTGGGAAGTTTCCGCCAATGGGGAGGTGCACAATGTTCAGATACGCAATGCCTAAACCGATGAGAGGCGCCATCATGGCTGCACTCGGTGCGGCCATCGGTGTCTCCTCTGTGCATGCCAAAGCACACTATCCGACTGCCACACCTCAGAACTACCCCTACCATGGTATCGTTACCAATGCCAAAGGACAGAAGATCAACATTGACGGCGCGATTGTTCGCCCGGCTCTGGAGCACGGTGTGGTCAACCATTCCCCTGTCACCGGCTACACGCCGGGTCTGGGCAGCCTGGCAACACCCGAAATGATTCGGGCATGGAATGTCGATGTGCGTCCGGACGGCAAAGGGCTGCCGGCCGGCAGCATGACGGTCGAAGAAGGGTCGGAGGTTTTTGCCAAAAACTGCGCCATGTGCCACGGAGAGTTTGGGGAAGGATCGGGCAAAAATCCGGTACTTGTCGGCGGACAGGGGACTCTGCACCATCAGGCCAAAACCGGCGGAGATGAGGGGCCGGAAAAAACCCTGGGAAGTTACGGCTCATATATTGCACCATTTTTTTGGTACATCAAAGTTGCCATGCCTCTGCCGACGCCCAAAAAGCTGACCGACAGCGAAGTGTACGGTATCTTGGGCTATCTGCTCCAGCTTAATGAGATCCGCGTGGATGGACAGGAAATCGAAGACGATACTGTGATCGATGCGGCATTTTTGAAAAAAGTACACCTGCCCAACGAAAAAGGATTTGAATACAACGACCTGCGTCATCCGTATTCGCACGGAACACGATGCATGGCCCATTGCATCGATCCATCCAAGGTCAAAGTCATGAAAATCGCTATCGATGCGACCGACAGCATTGTGCCGTCCGTGCTGGTGCCGCGCTACAACATGCAAACGCCCAAAAAAGAAGGTGCAGGCGGCCATGCTGCCAAAACCCTGTACAAATCGAGCTGTGCAGCGTGCCATGATACCGGCGCAGCCGATGCACCGGTCGTCGGACAAAAAGGAGACTGGGCATCACGCATAAAACACGGAAAAAAAGTGCTGCACGCACATGCCATAAAAGGCTTCAACGGTATGCCGCCCAAAGGAGGCAACATGGGCCTGAGCAATGAGCAGGTTGCCGCCATTGTCGATTACATGATCCAACGTAGCCAATAATAAGGAGACTACATGAGACACATACACACCATCATTATTGCGGTTGCTGTCGGAGCGTTGGCTTCGTCCGCTGCTCAAGCGGGGGCGACTGACATGGTTCAGCAGGGTGAAAAGATTTTTACCACCAAAAAACTGGGCAATTGTCTGGCGTGCCATGCTGCCAACGGCAAAGCGCTGGATGGACCGGGGAGTCTTGGTCCAAAACTCCAGGGATTATCTGTGTGGCCCAAAAAAGCACTGTACGACAAGATTTACGATCCATACACCACCAACCCCATCTCGGCGATGCCGGCATTTGGCAAAAATGGCTGGCTGAACACGCAACAGATCAACGCACTGGTTGCGTACCTCAAAACCATCAACTAAAACAAAAAGGAACAACATGAAACGACGTGAATTTATCGGATCCATCACCGGCGCACTGGCGCTTGCAGCCCTCCCGGGCATTTTGAGTGCCAAAAACTATCGCAAAGCCATGCCCGATGCATGGAAGATTGCCAACGATCCCGCCAAAAAAGGGGCCTCGGTCGATCAGATCAATGCAGCCATCAAAGCCTTGTTTGGCCAAGAAGCAGCTGTTGACGGCAGTGTCGGCCTCAAAGCCCCGGAGATCGCAGAAAACGGTGCGGTGGTTCCGGTGACCATCAAAGCAGAAAATGCTACACGGATTGCGCTGTTTCAGAGCGCCAATCCCGAAGCACTCGTTGCGGTATTCGACGTACCGAAAAACGGCATTCCCGAGTACTCTGTTCGGATCAAAATGCAGCAAACCGGCACGGTGACCGCCGTTGCAGAGATTGACGGCAAGCTGCACCGTACAGATAAAACAGTCAAAGTCACTGTGGGTGGATGCGGCGGTTGATGCACCGCATGCAGCGACATCCCGATACGTCGAGGGGCCATCCGGCACCCTTCAAACTATATGATACGTCACAAGGAAAAAAGATGAGAATCAAGGCCAAATCTAAAGCAGGAAAAACAACCGTAAAAGCACTTTTAAAGCACCCCATGATGAGTTTCGTCCAAGCCAAAAAAGCCGGCAAAGAAGCCAACTTTATCACCTACATCACCGCCAAAGTAGGCGATATGACTGTGCTGGAAGTATCCACAAGCCAAAACCTATCCAAGAACCCCTATTTGAAATTTGCTTTCAAAGGAGATGCCAAAGGGAAAGAAGTGGAAATCACATGGATTGATTTTTCCGGGAAGAGTAAAACAGGCAAAGCAAAAATCAAGTAAGACACTACGGTGTACAGCCAAAAGGAGAAGAGATGAATGCTCTAAAATTCAGCACAGTCGCCATGGTGTTGCTGTCAGTAACCTGGCTTGCTGCCGGACCGTTTAATGCATCGGCAGAGCAGGACCGCAAAGCGCTGATACGGTACATGGAGAAAAAATTCTCCGATCCGGTCAAAAACAAGGGGGCGTTTTTCCCTTATTCGACCGACGCGGAATTGAAAAAAACCTTTATCAAAGGGATCAAACGCGACACATTTCGCCTGGGAGCCTATGCCTACGATCGGAACGGGCGTTCGCAGTACGATGATGTGATGGAGATGCCTCCGTTTGAAGATGATATTGATGCAGGAAAAGCGTTGTACGCAAAGAAATTTGCCAACGGCAAGCATTTTAAAGACTGCTTCCCCAAGCCGGATATCGCCGGAGAGTATCCCCGCTTTGATGCACGCAGCAAGCGTGTGATTACATTGACTGTAGCGATCAACAATTGCCTCAAAGCAAACGGCGAGAAACCCTGGAAGATGAAAAAAGGAGCTATGGCGCAGCTCGAAGCCTATTTTGCGCATGCCAGCAGTGAAGCCGGGAAAAAAGTCAACATTACGATTCAGTCTCAGGCGGCGGCTGACGCCTATGCACGCGGCAAAAAAGCCTATTATGCACAGCGGGGATATCTCAAGCTTTCTTGTGCAACGTGCCACGTGCAGGGCGCCGGCAAGCGGGTACGCAATGAGTATCTGTCTCCTCTGCTGGGCCACACAACGCATTTTCCGGTTTATCGCCTCAAATGGCAGGGATTGGGAACATTGGAGCGTCGCATCGAAGGGTGCAACAAAGACGAAGGGGAGAACCCACACAAGCCGGGCAGCCCATGGATGAGCGAAGTGCTTTATTTCATGGCATACAT
>CAZRUT010000092.1:0-5337 GCA_964603215.1 uncultured Nitratifractor sp. | reverse complement strand
CTGGGTGAGGTACACGGTGGCGTCGGTACGATCCAAAACTCTCATGCGTGTTCCATCAATATCTACAGAACAAAGTCCGAGCCCAGCCGTGTGTAATGATCACCCACCCGCGCTACGGTATCGAGTGAGAGTGCCAGCGACTGGGGATCGGTCAAGATGGCTGCGTCAATAAAGAGATGCTCGATGGTGATCACCACTGGGACCGTGGCGCTCCCCTTGAGGTCCATCTCCTGCAGATAGGTGCCAAACATGGCTGCTTTGATCCCCGTCGGTACCGGAGGATAGTCCGGCAGTATGCTGTGACTGGGAATACCAAAACGGCTTAATTCGCTCTCGTCTTCCCCCAAAGGCTGGCTGCTTTGGTCCATCGGACGCAAATGAGCCTCTTCAATCATGCATATAGTGCAGCGTCCGTTTTCGCGGAGGTTTCTCAGGGTATCTTTGGGACTTCCGTCTGCTTTGTGTCCGATGGAAATCAGGACGGTGGCCGGTTCGGACGAAAGAGGGGTAAAGTATGAAAACGGTGCAATGTTCCGTACCGGTCCTTCGGTCACGACCCATGCAATGGGGCGCGGGACCACAATGCGACTCATGAGATGATAGCGCTGGCGCTTGGTTTCGCGGGAAAAGTCGATGAGCATGGATCCAACCTTTGGGAGCAGAATGAAATTAAAATACAAGTATAGCATGATTGGGTATAATCAAACGGCAAAACACACCAAGGAGTTGCGATGTCTCGGATACTGGCCCCGGATGATCCGGCCGTGTATGTATTGAAAAATGCCCTGGATGCACGGCCGGATTTTGATACCACAATGGAGATTGTTCCCTGGGTGCACTATCGTGAGAAGCTCATGGAGACGCTGCAGGCAACAGCAGCGCCCCATGCTGCAGTGTTTGTCCCCGGGCACATTTGGATTCCCGAACTGGTCCACAGTGGATATCTGGCCGACCTGAAATCCCTCATCTCCTCTCTGCCGGAAAACCGCACGGATGCCTACGATATGGACGATATCATCCCCACGGTTTTGTCCGAAGGGATTGTAGGGGACGGTCTCTACCAGCTCCCGTTCTTTACGGATGGCCATTTGCTGTTTTACCGCAAAGACATTATCGATCCTGATGCACAGAGCGGTGTCCCCGTGATTGCGACCAGGATCCTTGCGTCCATGGCACAAAAGGCCCACAACCCTCCCCACGTCACCGGTTTGGCCCTCAAAGCTGATTCCAGCGAAATTTTTACCGACTTCCTCCCCTATTTGTGGGAGGAAAACGGGCGTATTCTCGACCCAAACGGTTTGCCCGATTTGGCCAGCAAACACAACATTGCGGCTCTGGAGCGTTATACTGGCTTGCGCCGGTATTGTTCCGACCGTGTTGCCCGATACGGCAATGCCGAGATTGCCAAAGTCCTCCGGACGGGTTCGGCGGCGCTGGTGGCCACATGGGGTGGACAGGCGGCGCCCATCATGCTGGATGCAGACAATCCATGGCGCGATCGGTACGGCGTCGCGATCTTTCCGAAGCCATGGAACGCGACCTGGGGTATTGCCATCCCGCACAACCAGCCTTTCGCGATGCAGCAGCACAGTGTGTTGCGCCTGCTTGACCTGTTGGGCCCCCGACAGGATCGCGCCATCATCCGGGCCGCCGGCAGTCCCGTCCGACGCAGCAGCTATGATGCCGAAGCGCTCCGGCGCTATCCGTGGCTCGCGGCGCAGCGGGAGATGCTCGCACGCGCAAGCATATTGCCAAAAGATCCAAAACTGGGTCGATATCTTGGCGCATTGTACACGGCGGTTCATCGTGCCTTTACCCGTTTGGACACTCCTGCTGAGGCCTTGAAATCTGTGCAGGCAGTTGCGATGCAGTATTACGTGTAGGGGGACAGAAGTGCGAAAAGGTCCCCGGGTCGGGCTGGAGTGTCCCCGGATATTCTCATGCAGCGGTACGTGAAAATTATGCCGGTGAAATGGATGTTCATTTTTCTTTTGTCAGTCGGCGCTGCATGGGCCGGCGTTGTGCAGGCTGCGATCGACCAGGCCCCGGCAGGGGCCAGGATTGTATTGCCGGCCGGTCAATATGCCGGGCCGATTCGCATCGACAAACCGCTGATACTCGAAGGGGAGGGCAGCGCAACAGCATACATTCGGGGCGACGGGAACGGGACCGTTATCGCCGTGCATGCTTCTCATGTAACACTGCGCAACATCACCATCGCCCAAAGCGGGAAACAGAAATACCGATTTGACAGCGGCATCACGGTTCACGGTGGCAGCGATATCGTCATAGAAGGGTGCCGTTTTCGTCATGTGCTCTACGGCATCATCCTCGATGAAACAGATCATGCCATATTGCGTGGCAACCATCTCACAGCCTATCCGGAAACCATCGTGGACAATCGCGGCGATTTGATTCGGCTCTGGGGCGTCCATCACGTTACGATTGCAGGCAACCGCCTTGATCATGGCCGGGATGTGGCGATCATCCGCAGCCGTCATGTTGTCATCCGGGATAATACAATGGTGCATGGGCGCTACGGCGTTTTGATTCAAATGGGCCGTCATATGGTGCTCCGGAGCAATCAGATCGAGGCGATGTATGCCGGCGTCCGCATTCAGGGGGGTCGTGGCATCCGGATCGAGCACAACCGCATCATCAAAAGCTTGACCCCTACCGGAGCCGGCATCATGCTCTCAGGCGGATCGGATCTCCATGTTGCGGACAATCAAATCGCGCGCCATGCCCACGGACTCTATATCGATGCCAAGGCCAAACGTGCACCGCCTTTTCGGTACATTGAACGCAACCACATTGCGCTGAATCATGAAGCGTTTCATTTTCACGGTGCTGTTGCCAACAACATCATTCGGTTCAATGTGGTGCGTGACAACCTTGCCGACGTGGTCAAAGACATTGCATCTGCGCCAACGGTGTACAATACAGTCACCCACAATCGCTGGGATCGCTACGAAGGTTTTGATGCCGATCATGACGGCATTGGCGACACGCCCTATCAGGTGCTGGTGTATGCGGACCGGATGTGGCACTTCGCGCCCCATGTGAAGTTTTTCTATGCGTCTCCTGTGTTGTCGCTGTTGAATCTCATCGAAAAAATTGCACCGTTTGAGGCACCGATTCTGCTTTTGGAAGATCCAAAACCGCTTTATTGAAACTTCTTGGGTTGTGTTGTGCTATCATTGCTGCATGAAATACAAAAAATATTTTGCTATCTTTGGCAATCCTGTTGCCCACTCCAAGTCGCCGCTGATGCACAATATGGCTTTTGCAGGGCTGGGTATCGACGCGTGTTACGGACGATATGTGATAGAAGACGGCACCAAGCTGCGCGACACATTTTTTGCGCTGGGGCTGCACGGAGCCAATGTGACCGTTCCGCACAAAACATTTGCCTATGATGCCTGCGATCATGTAGATAACTTCGCGCACAAGGTTGGCGCAGTCAATACGCTGGTACGGCAGGATGGTCTCCTGTACGGCTACAACACGGATGCTCCGGGATTTCTCAAGGCCATCGAGGAGTTTGATGCCCGCAGTGTACTGCTTCTCGGGGCAGGCGGAACAGCACAGTCCACCGCAGTGATTCTGCGTGATGCCGGATATCGTGTGACCATTCTCAACCGCAGTGCAGGGCGGCTGGCGTGGTTTGAGGCGGCGGGTTTTGCATGCAGTACATATGCTGCATTTGCCCCCCGACCTTATGATCTGATCGTTAACATGACATCCGCAGGCCTGCATGACGCGCACCTGCCTGCTCCCCGTCCCCTGCTCGATACCCTGATGCCCCAGTGCGGCGCATGCGTCGATGTGATTTACGGTCGGGATACCCCATTTCTCCAGCTGGCTGCCCGCCATACAAAACCCGCAAAAGACGGCAGCGATATGCTGCTCTATCAGGGTGCCATTGCCTTGGAGCACTTCATGCGCCGGCAGCACACATTCGCCGAGATCCTTCCGTACATGCAGCAGGCATTGGTACTGTGATACCGTGCACCAAAATCCTATACTGAGTCTTGCTCCGAATCGGCGGTATCCGGAGCATCATGCTCCTCGGCAAGCGGTTGCGGATCGGGCAGACTCGGCGGCGTTTCTTCGGCGTAAGTCGTCATGGTGCCCAGCATCAATCCTCCCTCGGCCACTTTGATTTTCTTCACCGTCATTTTGCCCCGGACATGGCCGTCTTTGTTGACTTCCAGCATCTCGGATGCAATCACATTGCCGCTGATTTGCCCGTTGACCACAATATGCTTGCTTTCCATGCGCTCGGTTTTGACTTTGCCGTTTCGTGTAATGTGGATGGTGTCGCTTGCCAGGAGCGTTGCTTCCAGCGTCCCGTCCGAGACAATTTCCCGTGCGTCGATTTTGTCGGAAATCGAACCGGTCTGCGCCACCTCGAGTATGTCGCAGGCAACGTAGCCCGTGAGTGTGCCGCTTATCACCACTTTTTTTGAATGTATGTTTCCATGCACCGTGCCGTTTTTGCCAATGACCACACTCTCATCGATGAAGAGGTCGCCGTGAATGGTCCCGTCAACATGCAGGGTGCCACACCCCTGAAAGTCTCCTTTTATCTCCATGCAACGTGTGATAATCGTGGTGCTTGTGCTGTCCGTTGTACTGACGAATTCTTCCTGAGATGTTTTCTCGCTCTTTCCAAAAATAGCCATATTTCACTCCTTTTGATTAATTGATTCTGCGTGCCCACATATAACGCTTGCTGTAAAAAGCCTTGTGAAGGCTTGTGATGATCACCCTCCTTTTTGCTGAACTGGCGTGGATAAATTTGTTGCCGCCGATATATATGCCTACATGGTTGACGATTCCCCTGCGTCTTTTTGCGGTATCGAAAAAGATTAAATCTCCGGCCCGTAACTGGTTGCGCTTGACATATCTGCCGAATGTGGACTGTGCCCTTGAAGTTCTCGGGATGTTCAAGCCCGATTTTCGGTACACATAGGAGGTAAAACCCGAGCAGTCGAATACGTTGGGGCCCACCGCCCCCCAAATGTACCGTTTCCCCAAATTCTTCATTGCAATACCGGGGAGGTTTTTTGCTTGCCGCAATGTTCGGTGTCTACCGGCCTTGGCGGCCTTGGCTCTTTTTTTTGTTGTGATTTGCCTGGAACGCTTTTTTGCTTTTTTGCTTTTTGTTTTTACCAAACGACGTGCTTTTGCTTTTTGGGGGTGCTTGGGATGCGTGCGTTGTGTTTTGTTCTGATGCTTCCGGACCTTTTTCTGGTTGGTATGGTGCGGGGCAGGGTGCGTATTTTTTTCTGTGTTCAATGTGGGTACCCCGGGCAGTGTCTCACGCATAAT
>CAZRUT010000091.1:0-5347 GCA_964603215.1 uncultured Nitratifractor sp. | reverse complement strand
GTGAAACATAAAGGTGCATTATTGCCAAAGGTAATGCAAACTCTGGGTTCAGTATTTCCTTGTTTTTTTGATCGTGATCATAGCAAAGGGAGTGCTACACCTAAAAAAAAGGAACAATATGCAAGCAAATTCAGTAACCGCGACACGGGGATCGTGGAGAGGGTGGCTTGTCCTCTCCTTGCTCGTAGCGGCGGTCGGATTGTATGGAGTGATTCATGTCTTTGTCCATGGACAGGAATCCTCCTACAACATTAGCAGAGAGGTGCCGTGGGGCCTGCTCATTATCGGCTATTCATTCTTTGTCGCCGTCAGCGTCGGAACAGCGACGATCAGTGCGTTGGCGCATGTATTTGATGTGACGCCGTTTCATGTCATCAGCAAAAAGGTGGCCATGGCTTCGCTGGCAGCGCTTATTGGCGCATTTTATCTGATCTTTTGGGAGCTGGCTGGACCTTTTCATCTCCAGGCGCTTCGATTGGTGGTTTATTTTACGGAGTTCAAGATCACATCACCCATTTGGTGGATGGTGACGTTTTACATGCTGGAGCTTCCATTGTTGGCGCTGGAAGTCTATTTTTTGACGCAGAACAAAAAAAGTGCTGCATTTTATGCGGCGATGATCGGATTTTTTCTCGGCATTATTGCCTATGGGACGCTGGCATATGTTTTTGCCTCCAATGCAACCCATCCGCTATGGCACACCAACGGTTACACAATCTTTTTTATCCTTTCGGCTATTGCTGCCGGCGTGGGGGTCATCCTCATCATGATCGGATTGAATCGTCAGGCACACAATGCAGATACAGCCGTCAATGCACTGAGCAAAACATTGTTCATTCTCCTCTTCTTCATGCTCTTTATGGATGTATGGAATGTCTTGATCAATATCTACGGCGCAGATTCTGAGTTGAGCGAAACCATGCGTTTGTTTATTGGCAACGGTCCCCTGTCTGTTTCATTCTATTATGGAGAGATTGTTGCAGGCATTTTGGCACCGATGGTCCTGCTCGTTTTGGGGCGTTTTCGCTCGTTTGGTTTGGGAGCCTTGGCGGGGTTGCTGACGGTCGCGGGGGTTTTCTTCGCCCGTTTTGATATCATTGTCGGGGGGCAGCTGTTGACACGTCCTTCCTCCCTGATGCCATTTACGCTGCATCACTATTTCCCGTCACTTTCGGAAATGACCCTGTTTGTAAGCGGCCTGGGTGTTGCCGGGGTGATCTATTTTCTGGGCGCTATGGTTTTGAATCTTGAAGAGGAGGTACACGCATGAGACGGCACGATTTAAACCGACGCGGCTTTTTGAAATTGGCCGGTGTAAGTTCGGTGGCTTTTGGCGCGGCAACGACAGGAATTCCTTCTCCGTTTCAAGCCTCTGCCGAAGCGAAACGGACCCGAGGACAACGCTTTACGACCTATGATCGCGGTGTCAAAACTCAGAGTTTTTGTGAAATGTGTTTCTGGAATTGCGGTGTGGATGTCTATACCCGCGACAAAAAAATTCACAAACTTGAAGGAAACAAACTGAACCCCAACAACCGAGGCCACCTTTGCGCCAAAGGGAATGCGGGCATTCAGTCCACATATGATCCGGATCGCATCCAGGGCCCGATGATCCGTGTCGGCAAGCGGGGTGAAGGGAAGTTCAAGCAAGTGAGCTGGAAAGAAGCATTTGAGCATGTTCACAAGAAACTGGCTCCCATTCTTGAAAAGCATGGCGGTGAATCGCTGGCAACTTTTATGCACGGAACGGGTGAACAGTATGCCCATGTATTGACTTTGGCGCTGGAATCACCCAACATTACCGTGCCGGCCTATTCACAATGCATGGGAAGCCGGGAGATGGCGTTTGCCTTGACATTCGGCAGCGGTATGAGCGGACATGAACCGTTTGATATGGCCCACTCCAAGCACATGATGATCTTCGGGCGCAACATGGCCGGAGCCATTCAGGTGCGCGAAGCGGAAGATTTTGCCGAAGGGCTGGCACGGGGCGCACGGTTGACTTACATTGATCCGCGTCAATCCGAATCAGCCGTTCGGGCAAACGACTGGCTCCAAATCAATCCGGGATCGGACGGAGCGTTGGCACTGGGGTTTATCCATGTCATCATCCGCGATCGACTCTATGATGTTGATTTTATCGCCAAATATGGGCATGGGTTTAACAAGCTTGAAGCCCATGTCAAGCAATTTACACCGGAATGGGCAGAGAAAAGGTGCGGTATTGACGCCAAAACAATCGAGCGCATTGCCTGGGAGTTTGCCAAAGATGCCCCCAACGTTGTCGCGATACCGGCCCGCCGGATGACCCGATACGGCAACGACACCCAAACCGTGCGTGCCATTGCCGTGCTGAATGCTCTGATGGGAAACTGGGGCGTGCCGGGAGGAATCTTTGTGCGCACGGCTGCACCCATTGAAATGCCGGAACATGAACATCCCGAAGTCGATGCACGGCGGGCAGACGGGGTTGGCAAAGATGAACAATATCCTTTTGCTCCCCCATCGCTGGGCCGAACCAATGGAATCTATGAAGCCACATTGACGCAAAAACCGTACCCCATCAAAGCGTGGCTGCTGTACGGAACTAACCCGCTGAGCCACTCGAGTATCGGAGCCAACAAACTATTTGATGCGATCAAAAACCTTGATCTGATTATCGCGATCGATACACAATACAGTGACACAGTGATGTATGCCGATATTGTCCTGCCTGAGTCAACCTATCTCGAGCGGGACGATGCGCCGTTTATCCAAAAAGACAAAATACCCTTTGTGGCCCTGCGCAAAGCAGCGATCAAACCGATTTACGACACCAAAGGCGCTTATGATATCTGCAAAGGAATTGCCGAGAAATTTGAGGTTGATGACTGGTTTGAAGGGCTGGCACCCCAGCATCAGATTGAAGCACTCGAGCAGGCACTGACCCAGGAGCAGCGCAAAACATTGGAGCGGGACGGGACACTGCTTTTCGAAGATGTTGATCCTTATCCGGTTGCCAGCGGCGCCAATCCTGTCTTTATGACATCGACCGGCAAGGTGCAACTGTTTGTCGACGATCTGGTGGAGATGCACAAAAAGCACGGAGAGGCCTACGCGCCGCTGCCGGTCTATATCGATCCCCCTCAACCGAAAAAAGGGGAATTTCGACTGCTGTTTGGCCGTACACCGCACCATTCACATGCCCGGAGCCAAAACAACTGGATCCTGCTTGAGCTTCAGGATGATACCCCAGTATGGATTCATCCTGATGATGCGTCCAGGCTTGGAATCAAAACAGGAGACAAGGTGACGATTTCCAGTACAGTTACCGGCTACACTTCAGCACCGGAAATGGTCAAGATTACCCGTCGGATCAAAGCCGGTTCTGTCTTTGTTCACCATGGCTTTGGACACCGGAGTGTGCGTTGGAGTCGCGGCAACATGAAGGGAACAAAAGAGAACTACTTCATCAGCGACGGCATCGACCCGATCAGCGGTGCGGCAGCCTTCCATAATGGCTTTGTCCAAATCAAAAAGGTTTCATCATGAGCAAAAGTCCCATCAATACCAAACTGAAAAAAGAGAAAAATCTGGCGATGGTTATTGTCGGTGATCGATGCATCGGATGCGATGCCTGCTATGTTGCCTGCAAGACCGACTGGGAGATTCCAGCCCTCAAAGAGGCATACCGTACCAAAGTCTATGAAGTCGAAGGGGTGGATCATCACGGCAATCCGACGATTGGATTCCTTCCTACGCTGTGCAACCACTGCGACAATGCACCGTGCGTCAGCGTGTGCCCGACGGGTGCGAGTTTCAAACGGGAAGAGGATGGAATCGTTCTGGTGGAGCCCGATATGTGCATCGGCTGCAAAGCCTGCATGGTTGCATGTCCCTACGATGCCCGCTATTACGACGAGGAAAAGCAGTCGGTGGACAAATGCACCTTCTGCCTGCCCCGAACCAGCCAGGGGCTGGATCCCGCTTGCGTCACGACCTGTGTCGGGGAATCACGTAATTTCGGTGACCTGAATGACCCCGAAAGCAATGTTGCCAAACTGATAAAAGACGCCACGTCAATCATGCGGCTCAAAGAGGACGAAGGGACACTGCCCAACGTTTATTATGTGAACATCAACCAGTAAAAAGGGATCCACTATGAATGCAAAAAAAATCGTATCAGTTGTATTGGCCATTGTGTTTGGTTTGGGAGCGTTGAGCCTCACGCTTCCGGCACAAAATCGCCAAGAGTACCAGATGAACAAAGCGCAATGCGCCCATTACCTTAAATTATCGCGTGATATGGTTGCGAAAAACAACCTCCCGCTGGCCAAGGTCTATGCTCAAAAGGCCATCCAGGCCAACCCATGGGAGCAGGCTGCCTGGGCCGGGTATAATGATGTCATCCAGCGCCTTGCCGATGACGGAGACATCAAAGATTTCGATACATTTATCGAAGAAACCCAGAGTGCGGCCGCCCCCAAGGCCAGCGGCGCCAGTCAGTTTGAGGGGTGTTGATCATACATGCAGCGGCGCGATTTTATCGGTAAAACTTTAGCATTTGCTCCCTGGGCTATCGCGGCCGGCGGAGTATGGCCGGTGGGGCGTTTTCTTCTCGTCGGTGAGCCCCAAAGAGAAAAATGCATCGTTCCCCTTGCCCAGATCAAAGAGGGAATAACTTCGCTGCCCGCCCACCGGATTTTTGTACATCGGTCCGGGAAGCACATAACAGTCTTCGACGCCCACTGTACCCACATGGGATGCCTGGTGCATTATGATGCAGAGCATCGCGTATTCAACTGTCCATGCCATCACAGCCGTTTTGATATCGACGGTGTACGATTGCACGGACCGGCCAAGAGAGATTTGGATACAATAGCATATACTATTACCAACACTTCACTTTTGATCGGGTAGCATTATGGGCTCTTGGAGACGCACCGTTGCGCATGTAGCGCTGGGGCTTTTTGTTGTCAGTATGTTGAGCGGACTGTTGCCGGTCTTTGTCTTCCATCCTTCCGATGCCTACGGAAGCGTACAGAAACTTTCTTTCTTGGCTCCGTACGGATTGTTCTTCCGGAAACTCCACTATATCAGCTCCGAGTTGTTTCTGCTTGCGGTACTGGGACATAGCGTGCTGGAGCTGGGGCGAACAACCGTCACGATTTCCCGGGCTTCGTGGCTTTACTCAGTGATGGGGGCAGTGGCGGTCGTCCTGTTGATGTTCAGCGGCTTTGTGCTCAAAGGTGATCAGAGCGGTTCGGCTGCTGCGCAGGTGGCCTTGCATCTGATGCACAAAACCCCGCTGCTTGATCGTTTAATTCCTTTGGTCAAAGATACAGAATTTTTCTACCACAAATTTCTG
>CAZRUT010000090.1:677-5363 GCA_964603215.1 uncultured Nitratifractor sp. | reverse complement strand
CTGCTCTACACGCTCTATTTACGTTTGTTGGCTACAATGCACCCGAACAACCACTACCCACCCCACTCACCAGAAGGAGACGATGATGTCATTGATGTCGAAGTTATCGATGAGTCTGATCGCCGCGAGCCTCACCCTTAGTGCCGCGCAGTTCAATCTCGAAGCGTTTATTAAAAAAAGTGTTGTCACCAACCGGCAGGTCACCGTCAACAAAATTGATGTTGTAACCAAAAAAACCGTTCCTGGATCGCCGGATTGGACTATTTACATGGTTGTAATGGATTTGACATACCACAAAAAATCACTCAAAGCCCCCGAGACAATTTTTGTCAATGAAAAAGCAGGCCTGGCCACGATGGATATGTTTGACATTGCATCGGGCAAAAGTTTCCGCCGCAGCATCAAACCTGACTTGCCGCAGAGTTACCACGACGATGCGCACCGGATCTATGGCGACAAAGATGCTGCACACACGGTTACGATTTTTTCCGATCCTGATTGTCCTTTTTGCCGACAGGATGTCCCGAAGATCATTGAGGATGTCAAGAAACATCCAAAAGAACTGGCATTGTACTACTATCACATGCCGCTGTTGAAGCTCCATCCTGTCTCCGATGTTCTAACCCGTATCATGGAAGTACTCCAGAAGCAGGGCAAAATTGATGATGCATTGAAAATGTATACCTTGAAAATCAATTATCGCGAACGCAATGCCACCAAGATATTGGCTGCGGTCAAAAAGCAGTTTGGAATTGATCTGGCCGAATCGGCAATCGACAAACCGGAGATCAAGGCCGCTGTGCAGGCCGACATTGACAAAGGAACCCGCATGATGGTCGCCGGAACCCCGACGGTCTATTATGATGGAAAGTACGATCAGAGTCGCATCCAGTACAAAGCTGCGATGATTGCCCACTAAGAAGGAAGCTCTCCTGTGCAAACCCTTACCATCGCCACCCGCGCCAGTGCCCTTGCACTCTGGCAGGCGCACCATATTAAAGCGCGCATTGAATCCCAGTTTCCCGATACACACGTCCGCCTCAACACCATGACGTCACGCGGGGACAAAATTCTGGACAAGCCGCTGGCGCTCATAGGCGGCAAAGGCCATTTTACCAAAGAACTCGAAGATGCAATGCTGGCCGGAGAGGCTGATCTGGCGGTGCATTCCCTCAAAGATGTTCCTACATACATCCCCGAAGGGCTGGAACTGTGCGCCATCACCCGGCGCCAGGACCAAAGCGAGCGCTTTCTTTCCCATGCCTACCCGACACTTGGGGATCTTCCTGCAGGGGCTGTCGTCGGCACTACCAGCCTCCGCCGCAGAATGCAACTGTTAAAAAAACGCCCGGATTTGCGCGTTAGAGATCTAAGAGGAAACGTTAATACACGTTTACGTAAACTCTCAGAAGGTCAGTATGATGCGGTAATACTCGCGTACATTGGATTGGAGCGCCTCAATCTGATCCGCGACATTCCCTACACGGAAAAACTTGATTTCTTTATACCGCCGATGGGGCAGGCGGCGTTGGGAATCGAAATTGTAGCCGCCAATGATTCTGTCCGCACTATTGCCATGAGCCTCAACGATCCCGATACATTCCTTTGCACGCAGATCGAACGGGATTTTGTCGCTGCAATCGGCGCCGGATGTTCTGCCCCGGTTGCAGTCAATGCCGTCCTGGACGGCGATGGGATCTCCGTGCGTGCGATGCTGGGCTTTCCCGACGGAACACGCATCATGGAAGCGCAGCGCTATGCCCCCCGTGCCGAGGCGACACATCTCGGGAAGCAGCTGGCCGAGATCCTGATCGGACGGGGTGCCATAGGACTGCTCCAGGAAGCCGAAACGGTTGCTTTCAAAGACACAATGCCCGAACGGCTCTAAACGCGCCATCATATCCATGAATATAGTTTGATATTTTTCGCTATAATCGTTCCCATATTTTTGCATAGAAAGAAGCAAGCATGGAAGATGTCGTAGCCTGGCTCAAAGAGCACGGAAATCTCAAAATCATTGATGCGCCGCTCGATGTAGAGCTGGAAATCCCCCACATTGCCTATATTGAGGCCAAAAAACCCGATGCACGTCCGTTAATGTTTACCCATCCGGTGTGGCGGGCCAAAGGGATTGAATATTCCATGCCTGTATTAATGAATATATTCGCCAACAGGACGCTGACTGAGAAAATTTTGGGCCAACATCCTGATGCCATCGCAAAAAATATTGGTGCTCTACTCAAACTCAAACCCCCGAAAACCTTTCGGGAAAAACTGGCGATGATTCCCCGGATCTTGTCCCTGAAAAATGTCTTTCCGAAACGGCTGAAATTTCGTGGAGAATGCCAGGCGGTCATCATTCCCAAAGAAAATGTTGATCTTGATGCGCTGCCCATCCTCAAGACATGGGAACAGGATGGGGGCCGGTTTATCACCATGGGGCAGGTGTACACCCGCAGTCTTGACGGCGCGACGCAGAATTTGGGGATGTACCGCCTGCAGCAGTATGACAAAAACCGTCTTGGGATGCATTGGCAGATTCACAAAGATGCCAGCCATTTTTTCGACCAGTATCGCGATGCCGGCGTTAAAATGCCCGTCAGCATTGCTATTGGCGGCGATCCGCTCTATATTTGGAGCGGACAGGCACCGATGCCGCACGGGATGTTTGAGCTGTTGCTGTACGGACTGATCCGCAACCGCAATGCCCAGTTGGTCAAGTCCGTGACCAACGATATTTACATTCCCCGCGATGTTGACGTAGTCATTGAAGGATATGTGGATCCAACCGAGACCGAAATAGAGGGCCCTTTTGGCGATCACACCGGATACTACACCCTCGAAGAGCCGTTTCCGGTGATGGAAGTGGAGACCATTACCACGAAAGAGCATCCCGTATTTCAGGCCACGGTCGTGGGCAAGCCTCCCCTCGAAGACAAATACATGGGGTGGGCAACCGAACGGATTTTTCTCCCGATGCTCCAGCCGATGGCCCCCGACCTCATTGACTATACGATGCCGGAAAATGGCGTTTTCCACAATCTGATTTTAGCCAAGATGTCCGTACATTATCCCGGACATGCCCAACAGTTTATGCATGCATTTTGGGGAGTAGGGCAGATGAGTTTTGTCAAGCATGCAATCTTTGTTGGGGACGATGCACCCGATTTAACTGACTATAAACAATTGAGTGCCTATGTATTGGATCGTTTACATCCAACCAAAATACTCCTGTCTCACGGTGTCGTTGACCACCTGGATCACAGTGCGCCTCAGCCGTTTGTCGGCGGCAAACTCGGGGTGGATGCCACCGGCGACCGGGTGGCACATGGAGTATTGGAGCCCATGAGCGATGCGGCACTTCTTGAAAAAATGCGTACTCTTGATAAGAACGTACTCGACCTCAAACAGTATTTTAGTTCCACACAAAATCCTATTTGTGTTGTCACGATCCATAAAACTGAGTCGGTTCAGGAGCTGTTTGGACGATTGGACGCCATTGCTCCCCATATCAAAGTTTTGATTGTCGTGGATGCCGAGGGGAATGATCTGGACAATCCATATTTACTGCTATGGAGGGTCGTGAACAATATTGATGCGCTGCGCGATATCCGGCTGGAGCCCTTTATCCAGATAGACGGAACCAACAAAGGCCCCCTGGACGGGCATACACGTACTTGGCCGGGCGATACGCTCTGTACCCCATCGGTGCTTGACGATTTGCAGGCACGCGGTTTGATTGATATCGATACAGCATTTATCCGGCGCTGGGGATTGCTTTGAGGGTTCATTAAGAATAATCTGATATACTTTCCTTGTAAATAAAAATTATCTACTTAAAGGAAACACCATGATCGTCACCAACAAAGCACCGGATTTTACCGCAACAGCTGTCCTCGCGGACGGCTCAATCGTTGAGGATTTTAACCTCTATGAGAACCTCGGAGAGAACGGAGCCGTTTTATTCTTCTATCCGCTGGACTTTACGTTTGTCTGCCCATCGGAAATCATTGCATTTTCCCACCGGTACGAAGCATTTACCAAGCGCGGCATTAATGTCATCGGTTGCTCCATCGACAGCCAGTACAGCCACTTTGCATGGCGTGAAACAGCGATCGAGGAGGGCGGTATCGGCCGGATCAATTTCCCGCTTGTAGCCGACCTGAACAAACAGATTGCCCGCGACTACGATGTGCTTCTCAACGAATCGGTTGCCCTGCGTGGTTCGTTCTTGATTGACAAAGACGGCACCGTGCGCCATGCGGTGATCAACGATCTTCCTCTGGGACGCAACGAAGACGAGATGCTGCGCATGGTGGATGCGATGCTTTTCACCAATGAACACGGAGAAGTATGTCCTGCCGGATGGCAACCAGGAGACGAAGGGATGAAGGCCAGCACTGATGGTGTTGCCGAATATCTTGCCAATCATGCCGAAGAGCTATAAAAGCAATACCAATATACGGGGGATGGTTCTATGACTGATTTTGTCCGCTTGCTTAAACAGTATGACTTGAAAGCTACATTTCAGCGTATGACCATCCTTGCGGCGATTGCCAAGCACGGCCATATGGATGTTGACGAAATATATGCCCAGGTGCGTGAAAGCCACCCGACACTCTCGCTGGCAACTGTGTACAAAAACATCATTACAATGGTCGAACGGGGGGTGCTGGTCGAAGTGCC
>CAZRUT010000090.1:0-667 GCA_964603215.1 uncultured Nitratifractor sp. | reverse complement strand
TATTGTCGGCCGCAAGTCCAAGTATGAAATCAAAAAGCACGAACATGCACACCTGATTTGTCGCCGGTGCGGCAACGTAGTCGATCAGAAAATCGACGCTGCCTGGGCAGAAGAGGGCAAATCAATTGCCCAGAAAAATGCTTTTACCCTTCAGGACATCCAGATAAACCTCTACGGCCTCTGCGACCGCTGCCAGCAGGCGGCTGCGTCGTAAGGATGCGCCTTTTCAAACAAACCTCCCTTTTTTTCTCGCGTCCTAATGATTTCACGTATCTGAAATCTGCCCTTACCACGAACCCACACCACCGCCGCCGCCACCGCCGCCGGAAAAGCTTCCACCACCGCTGAATCCGCCGCTTTCGGAAGCAGGGGGGACCTGCTGGTGCTGTACGGCGTTGGAGAAATCATCCATACGGTGCACATCGCCGTGATACCAGTCCGGCTGAGGGACGTTGAGCGCTGTATAGAAGCCGATCCAGTGTTTGTTGTGCCCAAACAAAACTGCGTAGGGGAGGCCACGGTCGAGATAATGGGGATCTTGGGCAAGAAAACGTCGGATACGATCCTGCTCGACCCGCTTCATAAAGGCACTGTAGCCCCGCAAATACCGATAGGTTTCAAGCCCCTTGGGCGTAAACAGGCCAATACGCCGATAAAAATACCAAAT
>CAZRUT010000089.1:1820-5369 GCA_964603215.1 uncultured Nitratifractor sp. | reverse complement strand
TTTCATCCAGATACACACCCGCTTCAAAACCGGAGCTGAAAAGCAGACGGGCATGGGTCGCAGTTTCTGAAGCTCCGCAGCCATTGAGCAACAGAGTAAGCAATGGAACCAATATTAGATTTTTCATGTAGTGATTGTACCTAAATTCTGTGGCGACCAGCAGCCCAAGCAAATAGGCTGTTGGTCAGAAAAGATTTAATATGAAATATCTTTACAGGTTGCTGTACCTGATGTCGTCAGGGTATATCCCGTCGAAGATGGAAATGGAGGGTGAGCCTCACCCGATTGAAATATAGCGATACTCAAATCACTATAGCTGCTATGCTCACAGTCTATTTTTGCATCAATATGATAGTACCAGCCTGTTGTACTGTTGGCATGGTGAATGTATATACTATACTCATGTGTCGTTGTATTCTGATCCCCGTCTTTAAAAAACGAGCCTTCCAATGCTGCGTTTTGAGGCCTGAACATATGTGCCCCCAGCATGGAGCCGTTTGCATCAGTCAGCATGGTAATGGTGTTCCCCCTTGGCGTGAGTCCAGAGCCGGTGTAATTGATGTCAAATACGACCTCTTTTTTGGGCTCGGCAGGCAAAATACCGGTAAAGAGCTGACTCTCACCTATCCAGTGGGCATGTGACGGGTTAGAGTCACTAAAAGTAGCAACCACTTGTTTGTCAAACTTGTTGACGATATAAAGTGTCGCAGATGCATCAGCGATGACCAGCGGTTTGGTGAATGACGCACGGTTTTTGTCCACAAATGAAGGGGCCATGGTTGTATAGCCATACTGCGACGGATCCGTCGTCAGATCCCAGGTCTCTGGAGAGTGTACGGTTTTTGATCGGGTATAGTATGTTGTTCCATCCACGACGATCTTGGCTTTGGTTTTGATCTCCTTAACCGTATATTCAACGGCTACATAAGTTCCCTCGCTGGGTAGATTCTGAACAATGCTGTCTGAAAGGGCTGTGGTATTGGAATCCGC
The DNA here is from genome assembly GCA_964603215.1 of uncultured Nitratifractor sp. GTDB lineage: Bacteria > Campylobacterota > Campylobacteria > Campylobacterales > Sulfurovaceae > S017-3. The sequence continues at coordinate 4,379 of CAZRUT010000089.1, read as the reverse complement.
TTTAACTGTGATAGATTCGTTATCGTCAAGCAGTGTCACTGTACTGTTGTCCTCTTTGATTAAAACAACTTTGACTTTAATCTGCATATCATCAACCTGGCTCCCTTCACTCAGAACAATCGGTGTGTCAGAAAACATCTGTGCCAGAAACAGAACCAATAAAAACAATATTCGCATCATCGACTCCTTTACTTCAGCTCAATGACGTTGATTGTCAGTTTTTTGGATGCAGAACTATTGCCACATCCTGTCAGACCAAACCCTATTGCTGCAATTGCAACAAGCGATACCCAAAAGAATTTCATGCGCATTTCTTCTCCTGTGTGATGTGAGATGAGCAACCTGCTTTTGCAGGGACCTAATAAGCCGGCGAGTCTCCACTGAGACCTCTTTCGAACTATATTGTACCAAATCCTAAATAAAGATACAACTTATTTGTATGTTTTGAACACTGCAGTCGCAATCTATCTTGTATGGCTGCAATCCATATTTCACAGACAGAGTTTTATGCGGAGATGGCTTCGAAGCAAGCATCCAAAATCAAGGGCACCTATCATTAGAGGTGCCCTTAACACAGATTTAACACTAAGAGTGTATGATATGCCAAAAATATCGGAGTGACAAATGAAGAGAGTGTTGCCGTTTTTGGTCTCTTTGGTGATGGTGGCGATCATTGCCGGGATCTTTGTCTCGATGGCGAAGAAGGATGCACCGATTACTATTGTTTCCGGCAATGTCGCCAAAAAGCCGTTGCCGATCAAATACAACAAAACCAATGATACAGAATGTGCGATGCTGATCAAAAGCGATCGCAATGCGGCGGAGGTAGTGGCACCGGATGGACGGACGTGGTTTTTCGATGATCCAGGATGCATGGTCAAGTGGCTGAAAGACAAATCTTTCAAAGACAAAGCCACGCTCTGGGTGCATACGCTGGATACCAAGAGGTGGATCGATGCCAGAAAGGCCCACTATGGTGTGGCAGATCATACCGAGATGCATTATGGATTTGGTGCCCGAGAGAAGGAGATCAACGGCAGTATCGGTTTTGGTGAGATGCAGCTGCGGATGTACCGGGGTGAGAATCTCACCAATCCGAAAATACGCAAAAAGCTGCTGGGGATTTGATGGATACGGTTGATCTGCTCTCGGTCTTTACGATTGCTTTTTTGGGCGCGTTTGGGCATTGCATCGGGATGTGCGGCGGTATCGTGATCGCCTACAGCAGTACCAAAATCGACCACCAGAGCCCGAAACTTTCTCAAGGCTTCGCCCATTTGACCTATTCGCTGGGGCGTATCACGACCTACGTGACCATGGGGGCAGTGTTTGGCGCGATCGGCGGAGTGGTTTCGTTTAGTGGAACAGCCATCGCAGTGTTGACGATGGCGGCGGGGACTTTTATGATCCTGGCCGGCTTGTCGATTTCGGGGAAGTTGAAATTTTTGACGCTGCTGGAGCACTCATTTTCGCAGAGCCAATGGTACCAGCAAACCTTCCGGGCGATTCTGCACACCTCTTCGCTCTCAAGCTTTTACCTGCTTGGGCTGCTCAATGGCTTGCTGCCATGCGGACTGGTCTATTTCTTTGCTGTGACGGCCGCAAGTACCGGCAGCGCACTGTGGGGAGCGTTTGTGATGTTGGTGTTCGGGCTGAGTACGGTACCGGCCTTGATGGGTCTGGGATTTTTTACTTCCATTTTTGCCCACACCCGTCTGCGCAAATCTTTGATGAATCTGGCTGCCGTAGTTGTTGTGCTATTCGGTCTCTACACGATCTATCGGGGGTATGATTATCTCCAGCACCCGGAAAAATCGCTGTTGCACTGCTGTGATGCGGCCGCAGGTATCGATGGAGAAGCCAATACCACATTGCCGCCGTTTGTTCCGGTGGTACCCTAAAAATCGTAGCGGATCGAGAGGTCCAGTGCCGGTTGAATGTGCCGGGTGGCAAACGTCATGACCGGATGGATGTAGGCGGCGGCATCGAGGGTGACGTGCCCCTGCCGGTAGCTGAGGCCGATCGTGGGGAGGACAGGGAAAGGGAGCTTGAAGTCTTTGATCGCAGCGGTTTGGATCTGCAAAGGCGCCAGCAGACCGAAGCGATAATCGAAGCGGTCAGTATGGTACGTGCCACCTGCGCGGAGCAGGCGAAAATCGAATCCGCTGCTGCTGTACCGGCCGTAGAGTTTCTGATAGGCAATGCCAAACTGCCAACGGGCCTTGTAGCGGTAGTCAAGACCGATGCTCATGTCTTTGATAAACGGGGCGCGGGATCTGAGGGTGCGCGTGCCCTGTGTGTCGGTGGTGACCGTGCGGACATCGAGATCGCCGTGAATGTGTTTGAGGGTTGCCCCGAATGTGATGCGATCGTTGATGTGATATTTGAGTCCTGCGTCGATTGCCCAGGCATTGGCATGGATGTCGATGTCCGCCGGGTTGGCCGGGTCGCTTCGGTAGCCGGAAAAGAGTGTGTGGCACCGGACCCGGCCTACCGAGACACCCATGCTCAAGCGGGGCAGCGCATCGAAATAGCCCCCGATGCCAATCCGACAATCAT
>CAZRUT010000089.1:0-1810 GCA_964603215.1 uncultured Nitratifractor sp. | reverse complement strand
AATCATTGGTTTTGGAGTGGAGTTTTCCCGTGAAGCCTCCGGGCATGCCCGGCAGGGCGGTTTCGAGGAAAGTGGTTTCGAGCTCGTGATCCTTGAAAGTTCCTTCGGCACGAAAATGGACCCGGGGAATGTAGGCCGCTCCCACGCTCCCGTGAAATCCCAGTGGAGCAAAATAAGGAAGAACCCAGCCCATGCCTGCGAAACTGACATGCACCAGCGGGCGGTTGAACTGACCCGAAAGCACAATGGTATTTGCCCGCAGGTCAGCCAGGCCCGCCGGATTCCAGTAGAGGCTGTAGAGGCCGTTGTCAGCGGCGACCACGGCGCCCCCCTGGGCGATTTGCGCCGGACCGACCCCCATCAAAAGATCGCTGCCTTCGGTTTGGAAGAGGCGTGCGGCCAAGGGCTCTGCCCAAAAGAATATCAGAATCAGTCCAAGTACACATCGGAAGGTCATGTCGGGCTCCACTCCATTAATCAGCACGATCGGTGCACGATCCAATCATGGCTTTATCGCAGAGACTGTAGCATAATTTAGATGATGATACAAGTCGCCTGCGTCCCCCATTAATCTAAGTTACGCTATAATGTCCACCATATTTTCATACCATAGGAGTACAAAATGGCCATTTTCGATGAAGTAAAAGAGGTTGTCGTGGAGCAGCTCAATGTCAGTCCCGATGAAGTCAAGGAAGATTCAAAGTTTGCCGACGATCTCGGGGCAGACAGTCTGGATGTCGTCGAGCTTGTGATGTCGCTTGAAGAGAAGTTCGATATCGAAATTCCCGATGAGGAAGCCGAAAGCATCGCCACTGTTGCCGATGCCATCAAATTCATCGAAAACGCCAAAGCATAAGGCACCCTTCCGCCGCATGCGGCGGAACGACGATGATCGATCCGAGCATTTCGCGAAGTGTTCTGATCCATTATTATTGAGCCAGAGGAGCAGTGTGTGAAACGAGTGGTAGTGACCGGATTGGGGATGATCAACAGCGTCGGACATGACGCACGGAGTGCCTTTGATGCCTTGTTGGCCGGTACATGCGGGATTGATACGATTACCCATTTTGATCCGGAAAAATATTCTGCCCGTATCGCCGGCGAAATCAAAGATTTTGACCCTGCCACGGTGATGGATCCCAAAGAGATCAAAAAAGCAGACCGCTTCATCCAACTGGGACTGAAAGCCGCCGGAGAGGCAATGGCGGATGCCGGCCTGGATGCTGCAATCGACCCCGAACGTTTTGGGATCAGTGCTGCTTCGGGGATCGGAGGACTGCCGACAATCGAGCGCAATTCACTGGTGCTGCATGACCGCGGTCCGCGCCGCATCTCTCCGTTTTTTATCCCGTCGGCACTGGTCAATATGCTGGGGGGATTTGTTTCAATCCGCCACAACCTCAAAGGCCCCAACCTTTCTTCGGTCACGGCATGTGCAGCCGGAACCCATGCTGTGAGCGAAGCGGCCAAAACACTCATGCTTGGCGGAGCAGACCGGATGCTGGTGGTGGGAGCCGAAGCAACCATTACCGGTGTGGGTGTGGGTGGATTTGCGGCCATGAAAGCCCTGTCAACCCGTAATGATGACCCGCAGCACGCTTCGCGCCCGTTCGACGCAGATCGGGACGGATTTGTCATGGGCGAGGGCGCCGGCGCACTGGTGCTGGAGACATACGAAGCTGCCCAGGCCCGTGGCGCCCGGATTTATGCCGAGCTGGCCGGCTTCGGCGAAAGCGGCGATGCCAACCATATTACCACCCCCACCATGGACGGCCCCCTGCGGGCCATGCAGTCAGCTTATGTGATGGCA
>CAZRUT010000088.1:0-5397 GCA_964603215.1 uncultured Nitratifractor sp. | reverse complement strand
GGTGCTGGCGGCCCTCTATATTGAAACCGGCGCCCTTCAGGAGGCCGATGAGATTGTCGATGCCTATTTGACCCAGGGGAAGGTTGACCCGATAGATTTGGAAGAATTCGGCGCACTCAAAATCCAGCTGGGTGAATATACCGATGCGCTGCAGCTGCTTCAAAAAGCATACCGGGAATCTCCGGATGAACAAAATGCTTTGCAGATCGCTGCGCTCTACCTCCTCAAACTCAAACAACCCGATCAAGCGGAAGCGATCCTTGAGAAACAAATTGCCAATGATCCCGAGACATCCGTCGGCACGTATTTTGAGCTGATTGGAATGTATGCCAAAGCATCCAAGTTTGATCACGTACTGAATCTGTATCAAAAACTCTACCAAAAAGATCCCCAGAAATACTTCCTCCAAAAAATCATTGAAATCTCTCTGTATCGAAAAGATACTCAGGGGCTGATCGATTTTCTCGAAACCACCAAGGGTAATGACGCGATCCTGTTCAGCATCTACAAAGACAACGACTTTTACGACAAAGCCATGGCCAAAGCCAAAGCCCTGTATGCCAAAACCGAAAAACCATCCTGGCTGGCCGAGGAAGCCATCCTTCTGTATGAAAAAGCGCAAAAATTCCATCGGATCACCCCGGAGGTTTTGGACGCCATGCGTCAAAAATTCGAAACCGCTTTGGCCAAAGGGGTGCATCAGGGGATCTACCTTAACTTTTATGGATATACCCTGATCGATCATGACCTGGATATTGACAAAGGGATCGGGCTGGTGCGGCGTGCACTGGGTCAGGAACCCCACAATGTCTTTTATCTCGATTCGCTGGCGTGGGGGCTTTACAAAAAAGGGCAATGCCGTAATGCCGACAAGCTCATGCGTCAAGTACTCAAAAAAGAGGGCCTCAAGGATCAACCGGAGATCAAAGACCACCTCAAAGCGATTCGGGCATGCCGACGCACCAACCAACCCTAACCATCAGGAGCAACCGTGGCCGATATACTCGATCAAATCATCCGAAAAACCCGTGAGGATCTGGAGCAGCGCAAGCGTGACTATCCTATGGAGTGGCTGGGGCGCTCCCTCTCGTTCAATCCGTTTGTCCCCAAAGACATTTATGCGGCACTCAAATCCACCGAAGAAAATCCTTATCGCATCATTGCCGAAGTCAAAAAAGCCAGCCCATCCAAGGGGGTCATCCGCACAGATTTCGATCCGATCCGGATTGCCGATGCGTATGAGCGGGGGGGTGCCAGTGCTCTGTCGATTCTCACGGAGCCTCACTGGTTTCAGGGAGACAAGGAATATCTGGGGATGGTGCGCCGTTATGTGGGTTTGCCGATCCTCCGAAAAGACTTCATCATCGACACGTATCAGATCCTCGAAGCCCTGGCATTCGGAGCCGACTTTGTCCTCCTGATCGCCAAAGCCCTCAGTCGGAAGGAGCTCAAAGAACTGGTGGACTACACCCTGCATCTCGGGATGGAAGCTTTGGTTGAAGTGCACGACAAAGCCGACCTGACCAAAGCGATTTTTGCCGGAGCCAACATCATCGGCATCAACCATCGCAATCTCGAAACATTTGATATGGACATGCAGCTCAGCACCAAGCTGATCCCGCTGATCCCCAACAGCAAGATCATTGTTGCCGAAAGCGGCATCCACGACCATGCCACCGTTGCCGCACTCTCTCAGGCAGGCGCCGACGCCTTTTTGGTCGGCGAGCATTTTATGCGGCAGGAGGATATCGGTGAAGCCGTACGTGTGTTGAAGTACGGGGATGGTTCGGCACAGTAAAAGCATTGCAGTGACACACAATAAAACGTTTGAACCCTACGTTTGTGTCATCGGAGGCTCTAACATAGACATTGAGGGGTATCCCAACACACAATTGCTTCTTGGCGATTCCAATCCGGGTGTTGTCACAACATCGCTGGGGGGCGTGGGGAGGAATATCGCGGAAAATCTTGTGCGATTGGGGATTCCCACAAAGTTTTTGAGTGTGGTGGGCGATGATGCCCACGGCCGACGTATTCTGGATCACGCCCGTGCCATCGGACTGGACATGGAGCACACACTGGTGACGGATGCACCAACATCCACGTACTTGAGTGTGCTGGACGCTGCCCGGGATATGCATGTGGGAATTGCCCACATGGATATCTTGAATCAATTGGATGTTGCATACCTCCAGCAGCATGCATCCATGATTCAGAATGCACGTTTTTGTGTTGTCGACACCAATCTGCCGGAGGTACTTGCATATCTTGTGACGGCCCATGATGTGCCGTTTGTCCTTGATACAGTTTCGGCCATCAAGGCCAAAAAAGCCAAACATCTGATCGGATATTTTCATACCATAAAACCCAACAAAATCGAAGCAGAAATTTTGTCGGGTATTTCGATTCAAACAGAACAAGATTTGCAACGCGCCGGCCAATACTTCATGGAGCAAGGTGTCCGCAACACGTTTATCACGATGGGGGCAGACGGTGTGTATTATAAAACAAAAGAGTACGAGGGGATGCTTGCCGCCGATCCAATAGATATGGTCAGTGCTTCGGGTGCCGGAGATGCCTTCGTGGCTGGTTTGGTGTATGGTTTATGGACGCGGCGCACGACAATCGAGAGTGCCACATTCGCAATCGGAGCATCCCTGATGACAATACAGTCTGCGGAGAGGATCAATCCAAACATTACATCACAGCATGTCGACGCAATGATCCGAAACATTGCATTGCGCAATCAAAAACGATAACAGGAATACACCCATGATGCCACATGAATACTATATGGATATCCACGACGAGGTACGCGCAGCACACAACAGCAACCAACCGGTAGTGGCGCTGGAATCAACGATTATTTCTCACGGGATGCCATATCCAAGCAATGTAGAAACTGCGCAGCATGTTGCAGGCATCATCCGGGAAGCGGGTGCCGTTCCGGCAACGATTGCCATCATACAGGGGCGAATCAAGGTTGGGCTGACGCCGGAAGAAATCGATACATTGGGGCGGGCAGGGCATGATGCCGTCAAAACCAGCCGACGCGACATCCCATTGGTGGTTGCCAATCAATTGGACGGAGCCACAACGGTTGCCGCAACGATGATCATTGCCCGCCTGGCCGGGATCAAAATATTTGCAACCGGAGGGATTGGCGGAGTGCACAGGGGCGCAGAACACTCCTTTGATATTTCTGCCGATCTGGAAGAACTGGCCCAAACCGATGTGGCGGTCGTGTGTGCCGGTGCAAAATCGATTCTGGATCTTCCTTTGACGCTGGAGTATCTTGAGACAAAAGGGGTTCCCGTTCTTGGATACCAAACCGACGCATTACCTGCATTCTACACACGCACAAGTGGATACAATGTCGATTATGCGTGCCAAACTCCCGAGGAACTGGCCGCTGTTCTCAAAGCAAAATGGGACTTGGGCCTCCGGGGCGGTGTCGTGGTCGCCAACCCGATCCCTGAAGCATTTGCAATGGATTTTGATGCCATCAACCGTGCCATAGAACACGCGCTAACAGAAGCCGAGACTTTGGGGATCCGTGGCAAAGAAAGCACCCCGTTTTTGTTGGCCAGGGTCCAAGAGCTGACCGGAGGTGACTCCCTGAAATCCAATATAGAACTGGTGTACAACAATGCCCGATTGGCAGCCAAATTGTCCGTGGCGTATGCACGCCTTTAGTGTCTGCATCGACTCGGTAATGAAGTCAGGTGTCCACGTAACGCACAAGACAAAAGAATCATTTCCATAGACACCATTTTCGGACGCAACTGCATTGCAAGACTGAAGCACTTTTTGTGTTTTGACAAAAATATGCTATACTAGCGGGTACTGATACTTTTGTGCCAAACCTGCTGCGAAGCAGGGACGGAAAGCCATGTGTCTCTCGGAGATTGACAGGTTGCATTTTCTCTTCTTATCGTCTCCTTGGACATTTTCTCTTGAGTTGCAAGGAGTTATTATGTTAAACAGCGTGTTTAGAATATCTGTTTTTGCTGTGGCCGCATTGGTTTTGGGTTGTAGCGTGAGCAGTCCCAAGGAAGATACAGACACCACCCCGCCCCAGCGATCCAATGTTCAGCCCAATGGAACGCTGCCCGCAGGCACGACTTCAGCGATCCTCTCGATCGATACAGACGAAAATGCTACGTGTCGATACGCGACGATAGCCAACAGGGCTTACGATGCTATGCAATATAGCTTTTTGACAACTGGGGCCAAAAAGCACACCAACACGGTAACGGGATTGGAAAATGGGACAACATACGCGTACTATGTTCGGTGTCAGGATGCAGCCGGTAATGCCAATACCGACGATACAAATATTACGTTCACCATAGCATTGACGGATACTGCCCCGGAAGAAGCCGACGAAAACACTTCGGGAGATTTTGCAAACGGTTTTATCGTCGATCACACCATGACCGATCTCTCGGTAATCCCGGATGTGTGGATTGCCAAAGCCAAAGAAACGCTCCATATCGCCTACAACCACACTTCGCACGGTAGCCAGTTGATTACGGGCATGAATGCCCTCAAAGATTATCCCCCATTCGGCACCCGATATGATTGGCAGGATACAACATCAGGCAGTAGCGATTCCTTGAGTTTGGATGATCGTGGTATGCCCAGTCCTCCGGATCTCAGCCAGGGTGATGGAGACAGCGATGGGGATGGAATTGCCGATTGGGCGGAAACAACCTATGCGTATTTGGCCGATTCGTCGCACAACCATGTTAATGTTATCATGTGGTCTTGGTGCAACATCAGTGGTCACAATATTGATCGCTATTTGTACAGCATGGAATGGCTTATTTCGCTGTTTGGCGAAGGGGGAACGCATGCACGGGCAGCAGAGCACCCGGTTCAATTTGTCTTTATGACGGCGCATGCCAACGGAGGCGGAGAATACGACAGTTCCGACACACCCAACAGGCAGATCCGTGCGTATGTTGCTGCGCATGATCATATTTTGTTTGATTTCTCCGACATTGAAAATTACGACCCGGACAACAATTACTTTTTGAACAAGCGGGTTACGGATGCTTTGGCTTACGACAGCACTCCTCCCTATGATTCCGGAAGCAAAGATGCTAATTGGGCCGGTGAATATTTGTCACGGCACGATGGAGGGGAATTGGACAAATTGACCCACGGAGACGGGGTGGCCGGATACGGAGGCACCAATAGCTGTGCCCATTCCAATGCCCACAGTAACGATGGACGTCTCAACTGTGTGCTTAAAGGGCGGGGCGCGTGGTATCTCTTTGCGCGGTTGGCCGGATGGGACGGTCAGTAGGAGGCCCAATATGTCGATTCCATATTGACCTTCTCGCTGTGTTGCTTAGCGCCGCTTTTTACTGTTGTTGTCGCGATGTGATC
>CAZRUT010000087.1:0-5435 GCA_964603215.1 uncultured Nitratifractor sp. | reverse complement strand
ACAGATTGCCGATGCTATCTCGGAAACGATTCAACCCAAAGGGGTGGCCGTCGTGCTCCATGCACGCCATATGTGTATGGAAATGCGTGGGGTGGAGAAAATCAACTCCACCACCGTCAGTTCGGCACTACGCGGACTGTTCAAACGCGACCAGCGGACCCGGAACGAGTTTTACAACCTCATCAACACGCCTGTGCCGTCCAATTTTTGATTGTTCCGGATCGGCGGTGGGTATGCGGGAGGATTATTGCTGCTCGGCTTCCCGCTTGGCCTCTTCTTCGGCGATTTGTGCGCGTACCATGTCCATGTCGAGCGCCTGAACCTGCCCGATCACATCCACCAACGCTTCTTCGGGCATGACGCCTGCCTGCGAAAAGACCACGATCCCTTCTTTGAGCATCATGGTTGTGGGAATGGAACGGATCTGAAAGTATCCGGCCAATTCCTGCTCCTCTTCGGTGTTGACCTTGCCAAAAACAATATCGGGATACTGCTCCGATGTTTTTTCGTAAATCGGGGCAAAAGAACGACAGGGAGCACACCACGGTGCCCAGAAGTCGATGATGATGATGGGATTGTTTTCAACGGTTTCATTGAAATTGTCTGTCGTGAGATTCTTGAGAGCCATAGGATACCTTTGTATGTAATATGTGTGCAATATACGGAACGGCACGCAAAAAACCGGGGGAGGTTACGTTATTCCAAACCGATACTTTAGCGCCCTTGCGCTGAGAATCCCCTGATGGGAATATTTAACTTCAATTAACCTCCAACGGTTACACTTCCAGCAACGCAAACCCATTACAGGAGCATCAACGTGGAGACAATCCATAAAATCAAAGACGAAATCGGCAAAGTGCTCGTCGGGCAGGAAAAGATGGTCGAAGGGCTTCTGACCGGACTGCTCACCCGCGGACACATCCTTCTCGAAGGGGTGCCCGGCCTGGCCAAAACGACAGCGGTCAACGCACTGGCCAAAACCCTCGGGCTCAACTTCAAACGGGTGCAGTTTACCCCCGACCTCCTTCCGTCGGACATTATCGGTACCGAAATCTACGACCCAAGTACCAATGGCTTCAAGATCAAGCATGGCCCTATTTTCACCAACCTGCTGTTGGCGGATGAAATCAACCGTGCCCCGGCCAAAGTCCAGTCGGCCCTCCTCGAAGTGATGCAGGAACGCCAGGTCACCATTGGGGATGACACTTTCAAAATCGCCCTCCCCTTTCTCGTCATGGCAACCCAAAACCCTGTCGAGCAGGAGGGAGCTTATGAACTCCCCGAAGCGCAACTCGACCGGTTCATGATGAAGATTGTCGTCGGCTACAACACACGCGAAGAAGAACGCGAAATTGCACGGCGGGTTGCCAATAACAGCTTTGGCGACATTCAGCAAGTCGCGTCCGTGGAAGACCTCGATCGGATCCGGCATGCCGCCATGGATATTCACATGGATGAAGAAATCGAACGGTACATTGTCGAACTGATCTTTGCAACACGTGAACCGGAAAAATACGGTTTGGGCGACATCGCATCCTACATCGAATACGGTGCCAGCCCTCGGGCCAGTATCGACATGTACAAGGCCAGCCGCGCCATCGCTTTCCTCAAAGGCCAAGACTACGTCTCGCCGATTGAGATTGCCTACATCGCCAAAGAAATCCTGCGCCATCGCATCATCATGAGTTATGAGGCCCAGGCAGAGGGCATTGGTCAGGACGACATCATCCAACACGTCCTTCGCGCAGTTCCCATTCCATAAGGAGTACGGCCCCGTGAAGATCCAAACCAAAAAAATCCTTCTCAAAACCCGCAAACAGGTCTTTGGAGAGATGCTGGGAAACACTGCATCGCTGTTTCACGGTGAAGGGTTCGAGTTTGCCGAATTGCGCGAATACATTTATGGGGATGATATCCGCAAGATCGACTGGAAAACAACCGCCAAACTGGGCAAACCATTTGTCAAGGTTTACCGCGAAGAACGGGAGCTCAACGTAACCGTAGCGACCATGCTGGGGGGATCAACCTTTTTTGGCACCTGTTGCCCCAAAAGCGAATATATTGCCCAGCTGGTTGCGATCCTTGGTTTTTCGGCGATCAAGAACAATGATGTGTTTTCCCACCTGCTCTATGCCGATGGGCTCCAGCACCACTCCCATCCTTCCAAAAAGATGTATGCCGTCAATCAGGAGGTCACGCGCACGCTGGATTTTGAGCCGCTGGGTCGCTCCAGCGATTTTGAAGGCTGGACGGCGACACTGTTTCAGCGTATCCGCAAGAAATCGCTGCTCTTTCTGATCTCGGATTTTGTCGGGGAAGTGGACGTAAGACTGTTGGCAAAAAAACACGATGTATTTGTGATCATCGTTCGGGATCGGTTTGAAGAATCGCCCGAAGCACTGGGCTATGTGCGTTTGGTCGATACCGAAGGAGAGGGAAGCTACGAAGGAGAGATCGGCCACACAACACTCCAGCATTACCGTGCCGCACTGCTGGCCAACGATCAGGCGCTCTACCGGCAATTGCGCCAGAATGGCGTCCGCTATGCCAAACTCTATACCGACCGGGATCCGGCAGCCCAGCTGCTCAAAAGGATGCGATGATGGCCACGCTTCCGCAGAGTGCTGCCGCACAGCTTCGCGACATCAAACCCTACCTCACCATCGCCGATACGAGCGTGTATCTGTACTGGGGGATCATGATTCTGAGCTTTGCAACGGTGGTGGTCGCGGCCTACTTTTTGGTCCGGCTGGTGCTGAAACTCCGCCATACCAACCGCCGCAAAGGCTACCTCGCCGCCCTCAAAGCCCTTGACTGGCACGATCCCAAGCACGCAGCATACGAAGCGACACGTCTCGGACGCCTTCTTCTCGGCGACGACGCGCACCTTGGGGAGCTCTATCGCCAGATGGTTGCTGCGCTGGCGGAACACAAATACAAAAAAGAGGTGGATCCGGTGACCCCACAAACCAAAGCACAGTTTGAACTTTTTGTAAAGGGATGCGATGAGTCACTTTAGTTTGCAGTACCCCTATGCACTGGGTCTTTTGGCAGTATTTTGGATCTGCAGCCGCGGGTGCCCGGCCCGGACACCCGCCATCTATTTTCCTCATGTCCGCACGCTGCTGCAGGGACAACAGGGGTCGGGTCGTCTGCTTGAATGGCTCAAGTGGTTCGGGATCGTCTCTTTGCTGCTGGCCCTGGCATCGCCGGTCACGACCCACACCTACAAAAACACGAAAAAACACGGGCGCGACATCATGCTGGTCATCGATTCCAGCGGCTCTATGCGCCAGCGCGGCTTTGACCCCAATGCGCCGTTCAAAAGCAAATTTGATGTCGTCAAATCGGTCGTATCTGATTTTGTGGCACATCGAGAAAACGACCGTCTGGGGCTGATCAACTTTGCCGATGCCGCATTTGTAGCATCTCCGCTCACATTTGAGCATGACTTTCTCTCCAGTATCATCGGCATGCAGCGCCTGGGACTGGCCGGACAGAAAACGGCCATCAACGATGCATTGGTGCAAACATACAATGTTCTATCAAAAAGTGACGCCAAAACCAAGATTGCCATCCTGCTCACTGACGGCGAAGATACCGCCAGCCGCATTGATGCCAATGCCGCTCTCAAGATGGTTCGGGAAGGGAATATCCGCCTTTATACCATCGGTATTGGTACCCAGCAGGACTTTAACGGCCCCTATTTGCATGCTTTGGCCGAAGCGGGCAAGGGGAAATTTTTTGCCGCATCGGATCGCTCGGCACTCCAAAATATTTATGCACAGATCGACGCCATGGAAACCAGCAAAATCAAAAACAAAAAAATTGTCCAATATCAATATTATTATCTCTATCCGCTTTTGGCAGCCATTTTGAGCTTGCTGGGCTTCATCTACCTGCGCACCGCACGAGGAGTTGCAGCATGAGTTTTGTCCATCCGTGGTTATTGTTGATCCTGTTGGTGCCCTTTGGCGTGTTTGCTTTTTTGATTCTCACCAATCGTGAAACCGCTGCACGGGTTCTGAATCCGGAAGCACTTCGGCGCCTGCGTGTCGCGGGAGATGTGCTCCCGATCCGCATCCGCAACAGCGTGCTTCTCGGATCGATTTTGTTCATGATTCTGGCATTGGGGCGTCCGGTGATCGAACAGGGAGAGCACACCGTCTCGGTTCGGGGCCTGGATGCGATGGTGGCTCTGGATATTTCCGGCTCAATGCGTTCACGGGATGTCTATCCCAATCGCCTCACTTTTGCGAAACAGAAAATCAATCAACTGCTCGATGCCATGCCCACCGATGAGGTTTCGCTAGCCGCCTTTGCCCATGCAGCATTTATGCTGGCGCCCTTTACGACCGACAAATCCACCCTGAAACAGATTTTGAGCGGTGTTGATGAAAGTTACATCAATCTTGCTTCGACCAACTTCGGTGCACTGGGTGATCTGGCCAACACGTTTTTGGAAAAAAAGAAACCCAAAATCCTCATCGTCGTCAGTGACGGAGGCGTTGCCGAAGCCCTCAAAGGATTTCAAGCCTTACTGCACGATGCCAACATTACCCTCTACACTGTTCTGGTCGGCACCCCCAAAGGAGCACCCGTCCTCGATGCACACAACAAACCAATCCAGACATCCGCCGGCACTCTGGCCATCACCCAGCGCAATGACGCGCTGATTGCGATTGCCAAAGCCACTGGAGGTGCCGGCATCATCGCCAAAAACGGCAAAGGAGACATGGAAGACCTGGCGCAAACAATCCACACAGATTTTGCAACAAAAAAACAGGGGGACGTCACCATCAAGGAGCGGGTCGAACTGTTTGTCTATCTTGTGGCTGCTGCAGCCTTCTTGCTGTTGCTGGGACTGATTTCGCTCCCGAAAACGCCCATAAAACTCCGCAGGAGAACACAATGAACACCCCCTTAAAATACAGCATACTGGTGATTGGGTTTTTCATGATGGCTCCGGCATTGCTCACGGGGGGTATTACCGATTTCAAGACCATAAAACAAGCGGCAAATACATATAAAGCCCGAGACTACAATGCGACCATTCACCAACTCAATCTTCTCGATCCGAACAATCCCCAGCGCAACTATGATTTGGGCAATGCCTACTACAAAGCCAAACAGTACGATGCTGCGCTGCATGCATACAAGCGGGCCAAAGGCACCGGCGTCGATGAAGCAAAGCGTTTGCACAATATCGGCAATGTCTATTTTAACGAAAAGCGATACGATCCTGCCATTGCCGCATACGAAAAAGCACTCAAGGTGCGTGAAGACCGCGACACACGCTTCAATCTGGAGCTGGCAAAGAAGATGAAAAAACAGCAACAGAAGCAGCAGCAACAGAAGCAGCAGAAGCAGAAGCAGAAAAAGCAGAACAAACAAAAAAACAAAAAGCAACAGAAGAAGCAAAATAAAAAAAATGC
>CAZRUT010000086.1:0-5505 GCA_964603215.1 uncultured Nitratifractor sp. | reverse complement strand
CGCATCGCGCGCGCACTGGTTTCGATCGTAAACCCCCCGCGTGACGGATCGTCATGGATCATGGCCAGATTGATACTGCTCTGCGGAATCCCCCAATGAGCATTGTGTGTCCGAACCCCCGAATCAAATGCATGGACCCATGCGATCAAAGCACGACTTTTTGGGTAGATACCGGGTGTTTCGCTCAGGGCGCGCACCTGGACGCCATTTTGGGCAACAAGCGGTATGGTGCTGCGCACAATTGCTGCGGCATTGGAAGGAATGGCATTGCGCCGCTGTCCGGCAACGACTGAAGCGATCTGATCCACTTTCTGATCGTGAAGATAATCGAAAAGCACCTTGATCGCCGAGGGAATACCCTGGTCAATATCCACGCCCGAATGGCCGCCCGGCAAACCCCGAACCGCCACTTCATACGCCACACCGGTTCCGGGCATCGGCGCATCAGAGAGCGTTCCGAGAATATCTGCGCCGCCGGCACATCCGATCGTCACCACCCCTTCTGCTTCGCTGTCGAGATTGAGCATTTTGGCGGTACGGGGGCGGAGTGCCAGTGCTCCGGCCCCAATCAGGCCGATTTCTTCATCGGAAGTAAAGAGCAGTTCCACAGAAACCCCCTCTGCCATCAACGCCATCATCATCGCCACCCCGATACCATTATCGGCTCCGAGTGATGCGTCGGCGGCCTGCATCCAGCCATCAGCCTCAACCGTCTCAATCATGGGAGCCCGACCCATGCATACCATGTCGTAGTGGGATTGCAGACAGACCGACGGCTTCCCCCGGGAGGCCAAAATATTTCGGGCAGCATCGGTGTGCACTTCATAGCCGTGATCGCGTGCAAACGCCACCAAAAAGTCAAACAACGCCTCGGCCGATCCAGAGCAGTGGGGAATGGCGGTTATGGTTTTGAAATATCCAATTATATCGGTCATTTGGGTGCCTTTGTGTGTATTTTTGGATAATGATAACCAAAAATACACACAAAGCCAAGACGCTAAGTACAATCCAAACGCTTTTGGCGTACAATCATTCATTCCAACATTGCACAAGGAGTTTTTATGGCACAGAATATTTTTGATTGTCCTCAGCCGGATTCGGAAGGCTATTTCGGTGAATACGGCGGGGCATTTCTCCCGCCCGACCTTGAACCCATCATGAAGGGGATTGCCGAAGCGTACGATGCGATCCGGAAAGATCCTGATTTTATCGCCGAACTGACCGACCTCTACCAGCACTATGTCGGCCGCCCCAGTCCAATTTTTCACGCCAAACATCTCTCGGAAAAATACGGAACCCCCATCTACCTGAAACGGGAAGACCTCAACCACACCGGCGCCCACAAAATCAACCACACACTCGGTGAAGCGCTGCTGGCTAAAAAAATGGGCAAAAAGAAACTTATCGCCGAAACCGGTGCCGGCCAGCACGGCGTAGCACTGGCAACCGCAGCCGCACTGGTGGGCCTGGAGTGCGACATCCACATGGGCGAGGTGGACATGGCCAAGGAACACCCCAACGTCGTCCGGATGCGGATCCTCGGTGCCAACGTCATCCCGGTATCCCATGGACGCAAAACCCTCAAAGAGGCGGTCGATTCGGCCTTTGGTGCCTATATGGCCGATCCTGAGACGCAGTTTTTCGGCATCGGATCGGTTGTCGGACCCCACCCCTATCCCCAAATGGTACGGGATTTTCAATCGATCGTCGGGGTCGAAGCGCGTGAGCAGTTCCAGGCCATGACCGGCGCTCTGCCCGACAATCTCGTCGCCTGCGTCGGGGGTGGCTCCAATGCCATCGGCCTTTTCACGGCGTTTATGGATGATGAAAACGTCGCCATGCATGGTGCCGAACCTTCCGGTCGCAGCCTCGATGCGCCGGGGGAACATGCCGCCACCCTCACGCTGGGAGAGCCCGGCATCATCCACGGATTCAAAACGTACATGCTCAAGGACGATGAAGGCGAACCCGCCAAAGTCTATTCGGTCGCCAGCGGCCTGGACTACCCCGGTGTCGGCCCGCAGCACAGCTATCTCAAAGACATTGGCCGGGTGCAGTACGGCACCGTCAGCGATGCAGAGGCCATCGATGCGTTTTTTGAACTTTCACGACTGGAAGGGATCATCCCGGCCATCGAGTCGGCCCATGCACTGGCCCATGCATTTCATCTGGCCACCGCCAACCCCGACATCGGTACCATCCTCATCAACCTCTCCGGCCGTGGAGACAAAGACATTGACTTTGTTGCCGAAAAGTATGGAGCCGATTACGGGATCTGATCCCGATCCAACCGTGCATTCCATTGCCTGCAGAGCGCCCGATAAAGCACTTTGTAGGCCGCAAGCTTCTCATCGATCCCGGCGGGCCGTTCGGCACCATAGTACGCACCCAGCCACCACGCTTCAGCGTCTCCGTCCAGATCAAATTCCACACACACTGCCGCCACATCAAAACACGGATCGTTCAGGCCGGCATATTCGAAATCGATCAGCGTTACGGTGTGTGCACCCCAAATAATATTACCCGGATTGAGATCATGATGACACAGGACGGCAGAAGGAGGATGGTAGGCGATCGTCTCCAGAGCAAGAGTAATTTCACTGCGATCCGCCTCGATCATGGTGTTGAGCGCGATCGTCGGAAGATCCAAAGCATGGGTATCGATGCCATGAAGCATTCTGAGGACCTGCGCCAGACGCGATAACGCAGCCCGTGCAAGTTTCTGCCTGTGCACCCCTGCCACATACGCCGTAACCATCGCCGGAATTTTTGAATCAAACGCCATAACCTGCGGCGCAATCCCATAATGAGCCGCCAATGCCGTCACAGCGGCTTCAACGGCCGGATTGCCTTCCCGGCGTTCCCAGCGGCGCACCGTATACCGTGTACCGCCGGATGCCACCTCCCAGAGTGTATTGCCACCAGTACGTGTGGGAATGCGCCGAACTTTCTCTATAGACCTGTTTGCAAAAAACGGGAGATGTGGCAAGGTGTCTTGGGTTGGATCCGGGTCAAATCTCATGCAGATTCCCCAAGGCAGAGAACGATTTGGACCGCTTGATAATCCACCATACTTTGTAGTAAATATGATCATAATCTACCGGACCGAAAAAACGGCTGTCGGTGGAATTGTCCCGGAAATCACCCATCAAAAAGTATTGATGGGGTTTGAGCCGGATTTTGGGGTACGTGATCAATACACCGGGGCCGACCACATCCGGCCGATGGGTGATCGCATCATAGGCGGCATAGGGGTCTTTCAGCCAATAGCCGTCCTGGGTCTGTACCCACGGAATATGGTGCTGCTGCGCATAAACGTATGTCCGGGTACTGTTGGCATCGAGCTGCAGATAGAAGTGCTTTTCGTGCTGATAAAGTGCGTCACCGGGAATGGCAACACAGCGCTTGAGATAGAGGCGTTGATCCAGCGGATGGCGAAATGCCAAAAGATCACCCCGGTGTATCCCCTGCTCATGCCGCCAAATATGCGCATCGACATAACCATAAAACGAAGGAACATGTATGCCGGCCGAAAGATTCTCCGTGATCACTATATCGCCGTCTGTCACGGTGTAATCCATACTGATATCGCTGACCCGATAAACCCGAACCAGCGATGTGACGGCAAGCAGCATGATAATGGCAATGACGTATTTTTTCACGGTCATGTTGATGATCTTTTTACATGTATGGTACACTTTTTAAAATTAATCCGGCTAAAATAGTTCCAACTGCAGAAGGAGTGCCCCATGCCATCGCAACGTACCGCGTATCTCTATGGCATCTCGTCCGTCATGATCTGGTCCACCGTCGCCACGGCCATCAGCATCACACTGCGCCATATCGACATCGCCCACATGCTCCTGATCGCCATCATGACTTCGGTGGGCGTACTGGGGACTATCGTGGTGCGTCAAGGGCATTGGGATGCACTGATCCGCTACCTCATCCGCCAATGGCACTGGGTCATTGTCATGGGTGCAATCAATCCGTTTTTGTACTACCTGATCCTTTTTTATGCCTACGGACACCTTCCGGCGCAGGAAGCACAGGCCATCAATTACACCTGGGCGCTGATGTTGGCATACCTCTCGGTGGTGATGCTGGGACATCCGCTGCACCGCCGGGATATTGTTTCGGGGCTTATGTGCTACGGCGGCGTGCTGGTTGTGGTCACCCACGGCACACGCGACATGCTAAGCTTTGGGAGCATCGAGGGTGTAGTCGCTGCACTGGCCAGCACGGTGCTTTGGGCATGGTACTGGATCGTACTGACCCGGAACCGTACTGACACCACGATCGTGCTGCTGGGGAATTTTTTGGCCGGTTTGGGCTGGCTGGGCGGCTATCTGCTCTGCTGCGGAACGACACCGGCGCCGATTGGATGGCAGGGGTATGTCGGATCGATCTACGTCGGTGTATTTGAAATGGGGATCACCTTTGTCCTCTGGGGGCGTGCGATGCGGCATGCCAACCGCGTATCGGCCATTTCCAATCTGATCTTTCTTTCTCCGCCGATCTCTCTGGTTTGGATTTATTTTGTGGCCGGAGAGGCAATACGCAGCGCGACAATCATTGGGTTGGGGCTGATCCTTTTGGGGCTTTTCGTCCAACGACAAAAAAAGGAAGACAACACATCTGCCCCGACAGGATCATGAATCATGGTGATGTCTCTTCCGTAGGTTCCAGTCCGTCGGGACAATCGACGTGAACGACCCGATCTGTGCCCCCCAGCTCCCGTGCCGTCATTTTTCCCTGCCAAACACAGCCGGTATCGAGGCAAATGACCTTTTTGTTTTCGACATACCCCAGCGTGGACCAATGACCGAAAACGACCCGAAACGGAAGCGGACGCCGGACGGCGCATTTGTACCAGGGAACCAAACCCTGTTTTTTGGTTTTTTTCCCAGGAGCGCCTTTTTGGTCGAAGTCAAGGACACCGCTATGGTTGTCGCAAAAACGCATACGGGTGAAGCTGTTGACAGCATACCGGTCACGCGTCAGCGGATCGGCATCGGGATCAAAAATGCCCGCACCACGCAGATACATCTTTTTGAGCCAGGCACGCGGGTTGTTCTGACGAAGTGCTGCTTCGATATTCCGGGCAGCGTGCTGGGCTTCTTCGAGGGTCCACATCGGCGAAATACCGGCATGGGCCATGCAATACCCCTGCTCCGCATCACAGTGGAGAAAGGGCTGGGAGCGGAGCCAGTCGATCAGGATCCTGGCGCGGGGCGACTGGAGAATCGGGTCGATCGTCGGGTTGGATTTTTTGATCCCATAGTACGCAGCAATCAGCGTCACGTCGTGGTTGCCCAGTACGACCACGACCCGATTCCGTATGTGATAGAGATATTCCAGCGTTTCGAGCGATTTTTTGCCGCGATTGACCAAATCGCCTGCCAGCCACAAGCGGTCCCGACGGGGGTCAAATTCGATTTTTTTCAGCAGGGATTTCAAATCGTCGTAACACCCCTGAATATCACCAATTGCCCAAACACGCCC
>CAZRUT010000085.1:0-5530 GCA_964603215.1 uncultured Nitratifractor sp. | reverse complement strand
CTTTGTTACGATATTGGGTTATTTTAATCGTCTCAAAGCGTTGACGATGCCCGAGCCGCTTTCAGCATGGATACGGGACATTGAAATCCCCGATGCCATAGCGGATATGATGAGCTTCTTCACCGACGAAGGGGAAATCAACCCGGAAAAAGACCCAGAACTCCATGAAATTGAGCAGGCGGCGGAGCGCAACATGCGGGCCATCAAAGATCAGCTCTATCGGCTGACGCGCAGCAGCCGGCTTGCGGATTATCTGGTGGATACCCAGGTGCATCTTCACAACGGAGAAGAGACACTATTGGCACGCGGCGGGTTCACGCAGGCCATCAAGGCTTCAGTACTGGGGCGAAGCAGCAGCGGATATTTTTATATCCTTCCCCACGCAGTGGATGCCCTCAAAAAACGTCAGGAGGATCTCCTGCATCGCCGGGAAACTATTTTGTGGCGATTTGCACGGGATTTTTCTGCGACACTGCACCGTTGGGAACGTTTTGTGACATTTGCCAACCAGGCGTTTGACCGCTTCGATCATTACCAGGCCCGGGTGCGGTTTGCGCGCATGCACGATTATGTCTTTGTCGTTCCGAACAAAGGACATCAGGTCGTTTTGCAAGATTTTGCCCACCCGGCTATCCGCAATCCGGTCCCAGTTTCGCTGCATCTCAATCAGCCGGTTATGTTGCTGACCGGCGTCAATGCCGGCGGAAAAACCATGCTGCTCAAATCTGTACTGAGCGCCGTATGGATGGGCCGACATCTCCTCCCCTTTCGTTGTGATCCGACCCGGACGTCTGTGGGGACATTCAAAGGCATCGCAGCGATCATCGATGATCCCCAGTCGGTGCAAAACGACATTTCGACATTTGCCGGACGGATGTTGGCATTCGGAAAACTGTTTCACCAAAAAGGGCTTCTGGTCGGCGTGGACGAAATCGAGCTTGGGACGGATGCCGATGAAGCAGCTGCACTCTTTAAAGTCCTGTTGGATACCTTGCGCAAACGGAACATCACCTTTGTCGTGACGACGCACCACAAACGGCTGGCGGCTTTGATGGGGGGCGACAAGGATGTGGCACTGGTGGCCGCCCTCTATGATGCAAAGCGTCGTAAGCCCACCTATACATTTATGCAGGGGAGTATTGGAAAAAGCTATGCTTTTGAGACGGCAGAGCGGTATGGGATCGCTCCCAATATCGTGGAGCAGGCCCGTCAATTTTACGGGGAGGATCAAGCGCGCCTTGGGGAATTGATCGAGCGGTCCAGCGAACTGGAACGCACGCTGCGCAACAAAATTTCCCGGCTGGAATCCGAATCCGATGCCCTAAAGAAACAGCAAGCACACTTAGCGCACCTTGAAGAGACGCTGCGCGAAGAGCAGCGCAAAGCACTTGCAACGTACGAAAACCGATACAATGCCGCCACCAAGCGTGCCCAGCAAGCCCTCAAGGCCAAAGAATCCACCGAGGGGCGCCGCAAACTCAACGAAGCCCATCAGCATCGGCGCAAAGCCCAGCCCAAACCCACACCGGCATCCTACATCCCCAAAGTGGGCGATCGGGTGCGGTATCGTGCCCACCACGGTGACGTGGTGGCGCTCAAAAATCACGAAGCAACCCTGATGGTTGATGGCCTGAGGATGCGCGTACCTGTTGCCGATCTGCATCCCGTATCCGAGCCAAAACCCGCACACAAGCATCCCCGCGTGACCACCCAAACAGAAATCGATCGCAGCCGCGCCGGTGTCTCAATCAAACTCCTGGGGATGCGTGGCGAAGCGGCGATTGAAACGGTGGATCAATTTCTGTCGGATGCACTGCTGCACGGACTCAACGAAGTGGAGATCATCCACGGCACCGGTACGGGTGTACTGGCCCGGTTGGTGACCGAGTACCTTCGACAACACCCCAAGATACATCATTTCTACCGCGTTCCGGGCAATGCGGGCGCGACCGTAGTTGTGCTCTAAAAGCAGCCCCGTACATCAATCGACCAGTTTGTATCCTACCCCATACTCGGTCCGCAGGTGCATATTTTTTTTGCCGGTATCTCCGAGTTTTTTTCGAATATTTTTAATGTGATTATCTAGCGAGCGGTTGGAGCTGAGCGTGGAGAGGAGTTCGACGAGCGCTTTGCGTTCGATGGTCTGATTTTTGTTGCGGATCAGCATTGCAAGGATTTTAAATTCGATGGATGTCAGATCGAGCAGTGCACCTTTGAAAAATATATTAAAATCTTTGATCACAAATGTGGGATCCGCTTTTTCTGTCTTGATGGTGCTGTGACGGCTGAGCTGCACCCAGATACGTGCTTCAAGCTCTTCCATATCGATCGGCTTGGTAATGTAATCGTTGGCACCGTAGCGGAAGGCGAGAATCTTGGACTTTGTGTCGCTGTAGGCGCTGATCACAATAGCGGGAACAGGGACGCTGTCTTTGATGGCTTTGAGGACTTCGTATCCGTTGAAGTCCGGCAGATTGAGATCCAGCAGCAATACACTGTACCCTCCCTGGTGCGCATACGAGATGCCGTCCGTTGCCGTAAAGACTGTCGTCACATCAAAACCGCTGTCGGTCAAATAGGTTGCAATCAACTCAGACGCCAGCTCATCATCTTCTACAATCAAGACTTTTATTTTTTCCATCGGATTTTCCTGAAACAGATTAAACAGATTTTAGCGTATTTTGTATAGAATTTGGTTGTAAAATATCTTTTTACCCCGTTTTTTCGCCCAAAAAGACAAAATTTCCGCTAAGGCAACCCGAACATGAAACATTTGATACGCATTTTTGCCCTGACCGCGCTGATCTATTCGGCGACATATGCTGCTGCTCCAATCCAGACAGGAGAGTTCCTCACCAAAAGCGAACGGGCCTATCTCAAAAAGCACCCCGTCATTTTGGCCCACAACGAAGCAAACTGGCCTCCGTTTAATTACCGGGAAAACGGCCAGCCAAAAGGCTTTGCTGTGGAGTACATGAACCTGCTGGCCCACGCGCTGGGCGTCCAAGTCCGCTATGTCAGCGGTTACAGCTGGGAAGGATTTCTGCGCTTGCTCCCCACGCCGGCACTGGATGTCATCATCAATATGTCGGTGACGCCGGATCGTCAAAAGAATATGGCGTTTACGCGCCCGTATGTCCATGCAAAAAATGCCATCTATACCAATGTCAAAAAAGAAGCCTATTATTCGCTCGAAGAACTTAAAGGAAAACATGTGGCATTGGTCAAAGGATTTTTTATCCAAAAATATATCACAAAGCACCATCCGACCATTGAGCAGGTACTGGTGCCGGACCTGGCCAAAGCCCTCGAACTGCTTTCGTTTGAAAAAGTCGATGCGGTTGTGGGGAAACAGGTGGTGGTCGATTATATCCTGAGGGAAAACCTCATTTCAAGCGTCATGGCAACATCCTACATACCTGAATCAGACACGATCAGCCATCTTGCGATCGCTGCAGACAAAAAAGATGCAACACTCATCCGTATTTTGGACAAAGCACAGCAACATCTCGACCCCAAAAGTATCGAACGGCTCAAACATAAATGGTTCGGGATTAACGTGTTGCTCAATACGCAAAAAATATTGACCCCAAAAGAACATGCTTACCTCAAAGGCAAAAAACGTTTGCGCATCTGTTATCCGTCCAGCCAGCTCCCCATCGCATCCGAAGGCAAAACCGGCCCGGAAGGTATTGCCATCGATGCAGTTCAAACCGTCGTTCATCGCCTGAAAACCAATATTGTCTTTGTGCCGACCGATTCCGAAGCGGAGTCATGGCGTTTTCTGCAGGAAAAACATTGCGATCTTGTCGCGTCTGCAACCCAGACCTATGCCCATAATACATCCGTACTGTTTACCAAGCCCTATTTGAGTTTTACCAACATTATTGTCACCCGCAAAGAAAAACCCGCGATCACCGCCCCCAAGCAGCTTCTGGATAAAACATATGCGACATGGCAGCAAAGCTCTGCTGCAATGGAAGCAAAAGGGCCCAAAAATTCTTCGAAAATTCTGCGCACAAAAAATGCCTATTCGGCACTCAAAGCCGTTCAGGATGGTGTGGCGTACTATACCATAATACCCCAGTTTGTTTTTGACTATTATCGGCACCGCGAACATTGCCGTGATCTTACGGCGGCGGGGTATCTGCCGACACGCGGTCATCTGCGGATGGCTGTGCACACGAGCGCTCCTGAGCTGCTGGGAATCCTCAACAAGGTTGTGCAGGTGATTCCAAAAGAGGCGTTTCGTGCCATCAGTGACAAATGGGTCCAAAGCACCATTATCCACAAGACGGATTATGCGGCACTCTGGAAAGCTCTGGGAGGGTTTTTTCTGGTGGTTGGTATCATTTTGTTGGCCTACCGGAGGCAGACAAAACTCAAGCAACGCATCGAAGAGCTGAACAACACGCTCGAAAGCCGTATTGCCGAGGCATTGAAGAAAAACAAAGAACAGGAGATGATGATGCTCCATCAGGATCGCTTGGCACGTATGGGGGAGATTATTGCCATGATTGCCCACCAATGGCGCCAGCCCCTCAACAATCTGGCACTGGTCAATCAACTCCTGCTTTCTCAGTACGCCAAAGGAACCCTTGACGATACGGCCATCGACTACTTCAAGGAAAACTCCAAAAAACAGATCGACCAAATGTCCGAAACCATTGATGATTTTAGGAATTTTTATAAAATCGAAAAAGAAAAAAGCCTCTTTTGTGTCCGTGATGTCATTCAGGAATTGATTGCGCGGTCCAAAATTGTTTATCGGGAGGCCGGCGTGCAGGTGACATACGAAGCCGAAGGGTGCCCGGAATTTTTCGGATATCCCAACGAACTCAGACATGCCGTCCAAAACATTATGTGCAATGCCCGTGACGTGCTTGTCGAGAAAGCGATCGAACATAAGCGGATCGATGTCCGCGTTTCCCAAAGCGATCACGGTGTTACCATTCGCATACGCGATAACGCCGGCGGCATGTCCGAAGAGATAAAAGGGAAGATCTTCGAGCCGTATTTTTCGACAAAAGATTCTAAAAACGGTACCGGATTGGGGCTGTATATGGCCAACGTGATTGTGGCGGAGCATATGCAGTCCACCATTACGGTCCACACCGATGCATCCAGTACAGAATTCGTTATTCATCTCAAGAATATGGTATAATCCTCCCCAATTTATACCAAAGGAATCGCGTGAGCATCAAAGACGAACTCCAGCATGTCAAAGACGAATTGACCGGCGACGAAAAGATATTGGAAGGTGCGTTCAAACTGGAGCGCCTGTACAAGAAGAACAAAGTCACCATATGGGCCCTGGGTTTGCTGGTTGTGGTTGGCTTTTTGGGCAAAACAGCCTGGAATGCCTATCAGCAATACCAATTGGATACAGCCAATGCGGCACTTTTAACCCTTCAGGGTGATCCAAAAAACCGTGATGCCCTCGCATCGCTCAAAAGCCACAACCCAAAACTCTATCGCCTCTACGCGCTCAGCCAGGCCCTTCAAAACAATGCGCCTGATGCCCTCAAGG
>CAZRUT010000084.1:0-5597 GCA_964603215.1 uncultured Nitratifractor sp. | reverse complement strand
TTTGCAAACACCCATGCACTAAGCCTTTGCAGAATATTAGGCGATTCTCATGCATAATTTGGGATAAAAAGTCTGCAATACTATGGCCAAAAAAAAGCAAAAACATCTTATCAAGCTCAACAACACCATCCGGGAAATTTTCGGTGGTGCCCCCTTTGATGCAGGCGTGGCCACCCTGCCCGATGCAGTGCTAACCGAACTGGCACTCATTGCCGACCTCAACCCCCCTGCTCTCGATCGTGAGACCCTCATCCGCGCTTTGCGCCGTCTCTGGAGCGAGGGAACGTACCTGCCGCGCAAAAATATTGTCAGTTACCTCAAAGCCAGGCTGGGCCGATCTTCCCACCCGGCATCTTCGCCCGATATTGCCCCGAAGGACAAGGTGGCGATGATTCTTGCCCTTTTGGCCGACCTGGATCCTACACCCCGGGAAGAAGAAGCAATCCTTGAACAGTATATGGATGTGCGCCCTGCCAAAATGACAGCCGAGAAGATTGCCAACACCCTCCACCACCTCCGGCGAAACCGTCGTATCAAGAGTATCGAGGAACAATTGGATATAAGTATCGCATCTGATGGTGAAATAGAATGTTATTATCCGTTTATGTTTACATTGCCGGATCACGACTTCACCACAACGCTTCGTGTGCGGTCTCATGGGCTGCACATCGACAAGCAGGTGGATGTTCATGAAGAAGACGGGCCGCTTCTAGCATTACTCGAGCATGAGTGCCAACAGTTGATCAGCAGAAAGCAGGTTGAAATTTCCTCATTTGTTTCTACCCTTTTCGCCCGCCCCCTCCCCTGGCTGAGTCCCGAGCAGATCGATGCCCATTTGCGGCGCCTTCCCCCCGAAGGGGACCTGGTCCATGCCCCGCTTGAATATATGGTTGTCGAACAGATTATTCAGCAGATCGATTCGGCGTATCTTTTGATCGGACACGGGGAATCCTATGCAATCGAGAAGTCGTTTGTGTATGACCTGCGCGGCACTGCTATTCCGTACCGAATCCAAACAGCATACGGGAAATCGCTCATACATGCCGCGATATGGCGGGGGGAATCATTGCCGATTTTGGAAGATATGGCACAGGTACGCTCCGAAAGGATTTTTCGATTCGAAACCGAGCTTCATGATCTTTATGATGAAGTGAAATCCCTTGCATCGGGGCTTGACATTGATGATGGTGTTGTATGGGATCATATACTTCAATTTCTGGAGCCTCAGCTGGACTCTTCAGGGAACCTCAAGATCAAACCCAAAACGCTGCGCAGGGTTCTCTATCACTTTGGCGAATATCTTCGGCCGATGCGGGAAAAAAAGAAGCGTGAAATTTTGTTGGCGAAAACCATACGGGATTTCAAAATGCTCTTTCCGCTTGCCCGAAGCCTCCAAAGGAAGATTATTTTCTATGCCGGCCCCACCAACAGCGGCAAGACTTATGCTGCCATGGAGCATTTGCGCGCGGCTCAGACTGGCTATTATCTTGCACCGCTGCGCCTATTGGCGCTGGAAGGGTACGCGTCATTACGCACACACGGTATCTCTGCTTCGCTGATCACGGGCGAAGAAGAGATACTTGATGCGGAATCGACCCACATCAGCTCCACCATTGAAATGCTCAATTTCGAAGCCGATGTGGCATGCTGCGTGATCGATGAAATTCAAATGATTGCCGACCGGGATCGGGGATGGGCCTGGGCCAATGCCTTGATCGGGGCGCCGGCCGGCACAGTCATCCTCACCGGCTCGGCCGATGCCGTTGCGGCCGTGACGGAACTGGCTGCGTATCTTGGGGAGCCGCTGGAAGTGATCTATTTTGTGCGAAAAAATCCGCTTGAAATCCTCCCTGCTCCTACACCACTCAAAAAGATCAAACCGCGCACGGCCGTGGTGGCCTTTTCACGCAAAGAGGTCCTGTCTTTTCGCCAGCGTCTATCGGCCCATCACCGTGTTTCGGTCGTTTATGGCAACCTTTCTCCGGAAGTGCGTCGGGAGGAAGCGCGGAAATTTCGTGAGGGTGAGAGCGATGTTTTGGTGGCGACCGATGCGATTGCCATGGGCTTGAATCTCCCGATCCGTACCCTGCTGTTTGCGCGGGACAATAAGTTTGACGGCCTGCGACGCCGGGAGTTGACCACGACGGAAATTCTGCAAATCGCCGGTCGTGCCGGCCGTTACGGTATCCATGAAGTGGGTTTTATTGGTGCGTTGGATGCTGCGACGCTTCAGACGATTGCAGGAAAATTTCATGCACGCCTGCCCGACATTGAGCGTCCTTTTTCGGTGATGGCCAGCCTGCACCATGTGCTGCTCATCGGCGAGATTCTCGAAACAGATGACTTGCTGAGCATTTTGACGTTTTTTGTGGACAATATGGAATTTGACGGACCGTTCCGGGCGGCCAATATCGAATCAATGCTTGAGATCGCAGCGATTGTGGGGACATATCACCTCGATCTGCGCACCCGCTATCATTTGGCCACTGCACCGGTGGGCATCAACTCACCTTACATCGAATCTGTCTTTCATCGCTATCTGAAACATTTGGAACGCGGTGAGCCGGTTCCATATATTCCGCCCCGCGATCTTCCGCCGTATGCCCACACCCATGAGGCACTCCTGAATGCCGAAGATCGGGTCAAGGAGGTTTCGCTCTATCTCTGGCTTAGTTTTCGCTTTGCGGCGTCGTTTGCGGATACCGCTGTGGCAATCAGGGCGCGCAGCCGCCTCAACCGCTTTATCGAGACATCGCTGGCCAAAGGGGATTTTGTCAAACGGTGCCGCCGGTGCGGGGCAGCGCTGGATTTGACCTATCGGTTCAGCATATGCGAACGGTGTTATCGTCGAGGAAAAATGGGCGCGGCAAGAGGCCACCGGACATAGCCGTGATCCACCAAAAAACTATTCATATTTTCGTCATATAAAATATTTAAGGGCACCTCTAAAGAATATAGAGGCGCCCTATAATATCTCCAGGATTCTATCATACTTTTAAGTATGAAAGATGTAGAGTGTGGACGCACAAAGGGCACCTATTATTAGAGATGCCCTAAAAAAATACAATACGGGGGTCCCGCACCTATGCATACTGTCGGCCATAAAAAAAAGATGCTGATCATGAGTGCCGTGATGGCGTCGATGCTTTTTTCAGCACTCAATCAGACCACCATCGGCACAGCCCTTCCGCGTATCATTACGGATCTGGGGGGTCTGGAATATCTCAGCTGGGTGTTTACGGCTTATATTCTGGCTTCATCGGTTCCGGCACTGTTGGCGGGGAGAATCTCGGATATTTATGGGAGAAAACCGTTTATTTTGGGGGGATTGGTAGTGTTTACGATCGGATCCCTGCTCTGCGGCATGTCGGAGAACATCGGGCAACTTATTCTGTTTCGGGTCATCCAGGGGATTGGAGGCGGTGTGATTATGGCGACAACCTTTGCAGCGGTGGGCGACCTGTTTGTCCCGCGTGAGCGCGGTAAATGGCAGGGGATGCTGGGCGCCATGTTTGGTTTGGCCAGCGTGTTCGGTCCAGCATTGGGCGGCTACATCGTAGATCACTGGCACTGGCATTGGGTTTTTTGGGTGTTTATGCCTTTTGGACTGATCGCCTTTGGAATGATTTGGTATCTTTTCCCATCCAAAACACACCACGAACAGCATGCAATTGATTATCTTGGGACGCTGTTGCTTCTGTGTATGATTTTGGGTTTGCTGTTGGTTTTCGGCCTGGGGGGACGGGTGTACCCCTGGTCGGGATCGGTCATTGCGGGCCTGCTGTTTGGGTCGCTTGGGTCACTGGGGTTGTTTCTCTGGGTCGAGCAGCATGCCAAAGATCCGGTGCTGCCCCTCGTGCTGTTTCGTAATCCCGTATTCAGTATTGCCAATGCGGTGACCTTTTTGATGGGGGTGGGCATGTTCGGTTCTCTGATTTATCTGCCGCTGTTTTTGCAGGGCGTCCAGGGGTACACGGCGATGCACTCGGGTGCCATGTTGGTTCCCATGACCCTTTCCATGGTGACGGCCAGCATCCTCAGTGGGCGTTATATGACCCGGACGGGGCGCTATCGGGTCTTGGCGATCGTCGGGATGGCCACAGCCACAGTCGGACTCTATGTGTTGGGGCAGATTACGGCAGAGACCGGCGTGGCGCTCATTGTCCTGGCTGTCATGCTGGTGGGCATGGGGCTGGGGATTGGCATGCCGGTGTTTACGCTGAGCATCCAAAATGCCTTGGAACACAAATACCTCGGCGTTGCGACGGCCAGCGTGCAGCTCTTTCGTCAAATCGGCGGCACCATGGGGGTGGCCCTGATGGGTACACTGCTCAATCATGCCATGGGACGCAATCTTGCGGTCCGGATCACTGCATTGCCGCAATTCCGAACACTAACGCCCCAGCAGCTGCGTCACTTCGAAGATCCGCGTATTCTCCTCAATCCGACCACCCTGCATCACCTCTCCGATACCCTGCCTGCTTCCGCGCATACTCAGATACCGTTGCTGGTGCATGCCCTCAAGCTTTCGCTTCAGGATGCCCTTTCTCTTGTATTTTTGAGTTCGGCTTTGGCCATGGCTGTGGCTGTGGTGCTGGTCGGCTTTTTGCGGGAGATTCCTCTGCGGGAGAGTATGGATATTCATCGAGGTGTCACAGAGGGGACACCCCCGATCATAAAAAAATCATAATCGGGAACGTATGGCGGCAGCGGATCAAAATTCCCCTTTGGCGGCTTTGTCCATCATGGTATAGAGGATATGTTTGACTTTGTTGCCGGCCTGGAGCATATGGGGCGGCAGCGGGTGGCCCCCATGGATCATCATGTCCATGTCGAGTGCGTAGAGCCAGTAGCGATGATGCGCATCTTCCATGATGACAATCCTGCAGGGAAGATAGGCACCGTATGCCATGGAAAATTTGACCATCTCCAGTGCAATGTTGGGGTGACAGTAGCTCAAAACACGAACATAGGGCTGCTTTTTGCCGGTACGGGCTTCAACCTCTTTTGAAAGGGGTAAATCACCAACGGGTTTGATGCCCATTTCGTTGGCCACACTGTTCAGCGCTTCTACAATCTCGTCGGGGGAAATGTCCTGTGCGACCTCCACCTTGTAGACAGTGGCTTTGGCAATGTCGCCTGTGCCGATGAGGGTACCCACCATGTGGGTATAAACCGCCTTGGCCTTGGGGTCAAAATCTTTGACCATGATGCCGGCATAGACGATGCCGGCAATGGCGACAATTCCGACGAGTGCCAGTCCTGTTTTGAGTCTGTTCATGTTTGCTCCTTGCAGATGTTCGAGATGACGTATAATACTCGAAATTAGATTAAACTAATATAAAATAATAATTTATAATTATACACTAAGACTTTTATTTTTCGCGCATTTTTTCAAATTAATTAAGAGTTCGTCAAGCAAAACAGGAGTACACTTTTGGCATGCCTATCAAGGATTCGCAGGCGATAAAACGGGGCTTTTCGGCTCTCACTTATTCCGGGAGTTCCTGGAGGCTTTGACACAAAGGATGACTTATGGCAAGTATCATTGAAGGATACTTAGGCAAACGAATCGACGGTACAAAAAGTCACGTACC
>CAZRUT010000083.1:0-5636 GCA_964603215.1 uncultured Nitratifractor sp. | reverse complement strand
AATTTGGGTATGGATTTATTTGGGTTTAGGGCCCTCTAATATGTTTCCTGTTTTTGTGTTATAATATGCCAATCCTGCCAAGGAGGCGCAATGGACAAGGGACTTTTGATTATGATCGCGATCGGAATCGCTATTGTTTATTTTGCGACCAACTTCTCCGGAGACAAACCTGCCGACAACAGTGTGTCGTGGACGGTACCTGACAAAAAACACTCTTATGACCCTTATTATGAAACAGATCTCCTTGGAGATCGGGTTTTGAATCTCACGTCGGTATCGCTCGATCAGGCCAAGCGGATTTGGCCTACGACACCGACCAGCAAGACAATTGCCAAACTGTTGCCCGATTTTACTTTAGCAAAAACCGAGATCACCAATCGCATTGTCAAGGGAGCATTTCGTCATTATCTCTTGGAGTACCTCGAACAACTGGAAGGAAAATATCTTGCAGGTGAAATTAACAGCGAACGTGTTCAAAAAGCTATGATGCGACTTCAATAATGTGCTCTATATATTAGAGGTGCCCTTTATTTTTTGCAACCATGCGTCAAGGTGGGTCTCGAATCCGGCCTGTTTTGAGCAATAATACTGTTCAAGATTTTCTCCATACCCCTGTTCGACCCAGCCTCCAAAATCGTGCGGGTATAGGTAGCCCTTTCCATGGGTTTTCAAGTGCTCGGGCACAGGATGCAGTACACCGGATTCGATGAGTTGGAGTGCGGTATTGATCGCCAGATAGCTGCTGTTTGATTTGGGCGAGCTGGCAAGATAGACGACCAGTTGGGCCAGCGGGATTCGGGCTTCGGGATAGCCGATCTGTTTGACAATCGTCAGGGTAGAGGCTGCAAGATTGAGAGCATTTGGGTTGGCGTTTCCAATGTCCTCACTGCTCAATATGGCCAGACGGCGTGCAATAAATTCCGGCGGCTCACCCCCGGCAATGAGGCGTGCAAGATAATAAATTCCGGCATCCACATCACTGCCGCGTATGCTTTTGATCATGGCGGAGGCAAGATCGTAATGGCTGTCGGATTCGCTGGAGCCCGACTGTAGAGCATGCGGCCGGATTGATTTGAGCGTGGCAATATCTATCGGTGTAACAACATGGGAGGCGCTCTCAAGGAGATTGAGCATGGCGCGCACATCGCCACCGCTTGAATCGACGAGAAACGTGCGTGCGTCGGGCAACACTTTGATCTGCTCTTGGGCCAGTACGTGCTCCAAAAGCTGATCCATTTCCGCCGCATTGATGGCGTTCAGTTCAAACAGATGTGACCGGGATCGTATGGCAGCGGCCATGGCGTAGTAGGGGTTTTCGGTTGAAGCACCGATCATAAGCGCGACACCCTGCTCCATAAATGGCAAAAGCACTTCTTGCTGATTTCTGCTCAAGCGGTGCACCTCATCAATAAAAATAAGCGGTTTTACCAGCGCCTGATCATATTGACGGAATATCTTGCGCACATCATCAATTTTGAGGCTGGTAGCATTTAATTCATAAAATGGGCGATCGAGTGTTGCTGCAATTGTGCGCGCGAGTGTGGTTTTGCCACAGCCGGGCGGCCCGTAGAGAAACAGGTGCGGCAGAGCATTGGCCTCGATCAATTTGCGCAGTGGCGCAGCAGGTCCAAGGAGGTGGGCCTGCCCGATTATGTCGTCAAGTTTTTTTGGGCGGTACGTGTGGGCAAAGTGCATCATATTGTTACCGGGCATCCGTGGGAGAGGATTTGGGTACAGTATTACGTTGTTTTCGGACGCTTTTTAGAAATACATGAAGCGCGTCGTACTCTTTTCGACTAAGAAAGCGTGTTTTATTGCTTGGGAGGTTGTTCAGCTCAATATCGCCAAATGCTACGCGCTTCAGGTCGAGGATTTTAGCGCCGAAATGGGCAAAAAATCTCCGCAGTTCACGATTTTTCCCTTCAGTTATGGTGACACGGAGTTTTGTGTATTTCCCGGTTGTGCCCCGCAGTTCAAAAGCGGCAAACGGAGCGAAATCCATTTCGCGGATCGTGTTTTTCTCGTGACCGCCGGCTGTAGCATCTTCGAGATGCAATCCCTCACGCATGGCAGCGATCATTGATTCGGTCACGGGCGCATCAATCTTGAGGTTGTAGGTGCGGGGAAGATGCCCGCTCATGTACGCATCGGCCACTTCGGGCGCATCAGTGAGCAGAAGCAGTCCTTCGGAAGCATAGTCCAATCGCCCGATGGGGATAAAATGACGAAATCTTCCGGGAAGCTTATGATAAATAGTACTGCGCCCACGGTCGTCGCGCTTGGTGACCAGCACCCCTTTGGGTTTGTTATAGACAACGACAGTTACATCGCCTGCTTTTCGGGGACGGATGGGCACGCCTTTGATGGCCACGTAATCCGTTGCACCGACGCGCAGCCCGTGATGGGCAATGGCGGTATGATTGACGCTGACCACACCCGATTCGATCAGCTTGTCGGCTTCCCTCCGGGAGTATTTTGTGTGGTGGGCGATGTATTTATTGAGGCGCATCGTGCTTGGCATCGTACAGAAACCTTAGACGAAAAAGACTGTTGGCAGTATGATCGGATAGCGTTTGCGCGTTCGCACAACGTGCTTGCGCATGATACCGCGCAAATCGTCTTCAACCACTTTGGCGTTGCCGCTTTTTTCGATCTTGCTGTTACGAAGATACTGTTCGATCAGTTGCTCAATCTCACCGGAGAATTTTTTGTCCTCTTTGTTGGGAACCAGTCCATGCGTGGTGACAATGGGTTTGCCGATGACCTTTCCGGTTTGCTTCGCAATTTGGAGGACGACATTGACGATCCCTTCGGTGGCCAGTTTTTGCCGGTCGTCGACGACGTCACTCTGGATTGCTTTGTTGTTTTGGTTGTCGATATAGGTTTTGCCCACCTTGACGGTTTTGACCTTCTTGATGTATTTGGGGGTGATTTCGATTTGATCCCCGTCGCTCATCAGCAATATGTTGCGCTCGTCGACCCCGCAGGTGGCAGCAGTTTTTGCATGGGCAGCAATGTGATTGTACTCACCATGGACCGGCAGAAAAAATTTAGGTTGTACCAAACGGAGAATTAACTTTTGTTCCTCTTGACCGCCGTGGCCGGATACATGAATGTCGCTGAATTCTTTATAGCGTACTGTGACACCGGATTTCATCAGCAGGTTGAGAAGCTTGGAGACGCTTGCTTCATTTCCGGGGATGGCACTGGCTGAGATAATGACCGTGTCGGTGGGCTTGAGTTTTATGTGGCGATGCTCATCGGTTGCCATGCGGGAAAGGGCGGCCATGGCCTCTCCCTGGGAGCCGGTGGTAATGACGAGAATTTCATCTTCCTTGTATTTGGGGACTTCATGTGCTTCAATGAAATGTTTATCGTCGATATCAACAAAACCCAGTTTGCGTGTCACTTCAATATTTCGTTCCATTGAGCGGCCAATGACGGCAATTTTTCGTCCGTGTTTGACCCCGCGCTCCATCGCTTGATAAATTCTGTGGACATTGGAACTGAACGTGGACATAATCACGCGCCCCTGGGCCAGTTCAAACAGCTGATCAAAGGTTTTTCCTACAACAGCCTCGCTCTTGGTAAAGCCTTGGTTGTGGGAATTGGTCGAATCGGAAAAGAGTGCCAGCACCCCTTTGGCTCCATAATAGGCAAACCGGTGAAGGTCGGCAGTATAGCCATCGATGGGGGTGTGGTCGATTTTGAAATCGGCGGTATGGATGATGGTCCCTATGGGGGTTTCGATTGCCAGAGAATTTGAGTCAACAATGGAGTGGGTCATGTGCATCCACTCTACCTTGAATTCTCCCAGGGTGTACTGTTTGCGCTTGATGATGTAGTTGAAATACTTTGTATCGGCGGATAGTCCATGCTCGTTGAATTTGTTCTCGATCATAGCAAGAACAAGAGGAGTCCCATAAATTGGGAATTTAAGCTCTTTAAACAAATAAGCAGTTGCTCCGATATGATCTTCGTGCCCATGGGTGATAACGATCCCTTTGATCTTGTCCTTTATGGCATGCAGATAGCTAAAATCAGGAACAAGGATATCAACACCGTGCATTGTTTCATCGGGAAAGCTCATTCCGACATCAATAATAATAGCACTGTTTTCCGTTTCAAGTACGGCGATATTGCCACCGATTTCCCCGAGTCCGCCCAGCGGCGTAAAACGAAGTTTTCCTTTGGCATTCATGTCGAGCTGACGCCAGGGGTTCATCCGTGCATCCTGCACTTCATCGTTTTCCAGCAGTGCCGCCTTCATTTCGGGCGGAACGTTCGTGGGAATTTTCTTGCGCCGGCCTCCCCGACCTCCTCCGCGGTTCGCCGTGCGCCGACCGGAAGGCTTATTGGCTCCATCCGGGCGCTCTTTGTCCCGACGCGGGCTGTCATTACGTTGACGACTGCCGCCGGTGCTGTTGTTGCGGCGACTCGATCGGCGACTACGATTGCGCGAAGGATCATCGACGCTTATGCCTTGTGTTGCTTGTGGATTGGGTTGCGTGTCGGTGTCGCCGCTTTTCTCTACCGGTGCCGACTGACTCTGTCGATACGGGTTGGGGTTACGTCGGCGAGGCTGGCTTGGAGTCCCTGTATTTTCGCCTGTTTGGGCTGGAGTGTTTTTGTCCATTTATAAAGTCCTTTTTCAAAATAGTATACAAATGATGATAAATCGTTGTCGTTGCTTCATGTGGTCGCAAAAGATTTTTGATCCCCAGCGCATCAAATGCAGAGTCGATTGCCTCTTTGCTTAAAACGCGCTCAAGGTTTTTGATCAGCTTTTTACGTGGTTGCGCAAAAGCAACTTTTAAAAAGCGCTCAAAAACGGGATCCTCGAGAGTATCCTTTTTGCGAATGGACAGCACGGCAGAGGTGACTTTGGGCGGAGGCACGAATGCTTCGGGCGGAACCTCGAAGCACAGCTTTGCCTCACCGGCGGTTGATGCCAACACTGAGGGCGCGGAAAAATTGCGCTCACCGGGTTGGGCGGCAAACTTGACAGCCACCTCTTTTTGTACCATGACCAGTATCGACCGGCACATGGGATCGTGCAATGCCTTGAGGACAAGATGGGTTGCAATGTAATAGGGGAGGTTGGCCACCACGTGATACGGGGTATCCAGCACGCTCCTCTGAACCCAATGCTCAAGCACATCGCCACAGATCAGTTTCAATACATTTGAATTGATTTCAAATGCATACCGATCGTGCAAATGCTCGCATAGTCTCTTGTCCACCTCAAAAGCTGTGACATTCCGAACCTGAATGAGTTCGGACGTTAAATCACCTAAGCCAGGCCCGATTTCGACAATAGGAAAATTGTCTTCGGGTATCGCTTCGATGATCCGATGAATATATGATCGATCTTTTAAAAAGTTTTGTCCAAAATGTTTACGCGCTATTTCGGCCGCATTGATACTTTTTTCCATTATACACTTTTAATCTTATATTTTGCCAATACCCCGTCCGGCAGTATTATTTGTTTTTGGCTATAATCCACTTCACATGCACTGAAATGGAGCACGATGGATTACTTTGCTAAACGGATTATACCATGTTTGGATGTAGATAACGGACGCGTGGTAAAAGGGATTAATTTTGTTGGCTTGCGTGATGCGGGCGATCCGGTT
>CAZRUT010000082.1:0-5638 GCA_964603215.1 uncultured Nitratifractor sp. | reverse complement strand
CCCCAGAGCAGCAATCCAAGCAATGCCAGGCGGACCACCATGCGTCCAATCCGTACCGAAAGAGAACGGGAGGGCGGGGGAGGGGTGCGGGGGTGTTCACGCATGTGCTTCCCCATGTCCCATCATCGCTGCCACCATCACGGCAACCGGTATACCCAAACCGATCAAATATGGCAACGGCAAAAACAGATGATGGCCATTGAGATAAAAGAACCCGAACAGCAGCAATCCATAGGCAATGAGCCGATAAGCCGACAAAGCCGGCCGCGCATCGCGCACTATTTCTGGAAGCGACCGGCGCTGCTGCTTCATCCGCTGTTTTTCATCGCGGATCGCTTCCCGAATTGTGGGAGCATCGGCATTGGGCTTATATTGCATGTCCGGATGCCCGGATGACGCTTCGCCGTAGAGATCAAACGGATCTTCAAGGTGATCGATCGTATCGCGGTTGTCTTCTGCCATGACGGTCCCTGCCTCGAGACGGCGGTGCACCATTTGACGATAGCCGAACATCGAAGCAGCCATCACCAGAGCCGACGTAATGTATGCCACCTGCGTATTGGCCACCCAGTGTCCTCCCAGAGAACCTGCCAATACAAGCAGCAACACATCAGCCGCAACCAGCCAGACAAGTACGCCCATCACCACGCATCCTCATCATCATCGTCAAATGTTCTGCGCCGGTAGCGGGGGTCATCTTTGAGGGCATCCAGCGAAGCTTTCTGGGCCGCGTAGGCTTTGTAAACATTAAGGATCGCTGCAGCCACCCCGATGGTTACACCAATCCAGAGGGTCCACATGGCGCCGGTGAGTTTCTGCAAACCGATGCCGATCGCCACCCCGATCAAAACCGCTACGACAATCGAAATGCCCAGACTCAGCCCATCGGCAGCATCCACAATCTGTTTGATCTTGGGATCGTTTTCGTTCATCTAAGCCTCTTTTGATCCATTCTTTTTGTCATTATATCCAAGCATATCCCAAAGAACAAATGCATCCGATACCGGATCAAACCGATACGAACGCAGCGGCCCTTCGCCAATGCCGACCATCATGCCGCAGGAAGAAAACCCACCCTTGCGGATTGCTTTTTTGACCGCATCGTGGATATAGAGCAGTGTGTTGACTGTGTGGGTTGTGGTGTGTCCGAGATAGGCAAACGGTTCCCCGTCAATCGGCCGAAGGCCCTCGCGGCGCAAATGTTTTTCCATCGCGGTACGGTCGCGCAGGTCCACAATATCTAAAACGACCACCACATCCTGATCGACTGTTGCTTCTGGCTCCATCGGGTCAGGTGTCTCCAAGATCGCGCATCGTTTCGTAAGCAGCCACGATCGTTGCATCAATCATGGCATCGGTCGTGGCCGTACTGATGAAGCCGGTTTCAAAGGCCGAACATGCCAGGTAAATCCCGCGCGCCAGCATTCCGCGGTGAAATGCTGCGAAGTGGTCGGTATTGCTTTTCATAGCATCATCAAAATTTTTCACCGGTTTTTCACTGAAGAAAAAGCCAAACATGCTGCCGCGTACCTCGGTTTGCAACGGAATCTCTTCCGCCACGGCAGCGGCCTCAAATCCTTTCATCAGTTTGGTTGCTTTCTGGCTCAAATCGATATAGAGCGTGGGATTGGACTTGAGCATACGAACCGATGTCAGACCTGCTGCCATGGCAACCGGGTTGCCGCTGAGTGTCCCAGCCTGATAGACCGGCCCTTCGGGGCTGAGCTGGGCCATGATTTCGGCGCGGGCCCCAAAAGCGCCCACCGGCATGCCACCGCCGATCACTTTGCCCAGTGTCACCATGTCCGGCCGGACTGTGGTGAGCCCCTGTGCCCCCTGCAATGATGCCCGAAATCCGCTCATAACCTCATCAAAGATCAAAAGTGTTTCGTGCATATCACACAGACGGCGCAGCGCCACCAAAAACTCCTCATCGGCCGGCACCAGCCCCATGTTGCCGGCAATCGGCTCGATGATGACACACGCTACCCCCTCTTCGCTCGACCGGAACGCCTCGACAACACTGTCGATGTCATTGTATGTCGCCAGCAGTGTATGCTGCGTCAGGTCGGCCGGCACACCCGGACTGCTCGGACTCCCAAAGGTTGCCGCGCCGCTGCCGGCCTGCACCAGCAGACTGTCACTGTGTCCATGGTAGCACCCGGTGAATTTGATGATGTCATCCCGACCGGTCACGCCGCGCGCCAACCGGATTGCACTCATGACTGCTTCTGTGCCGGAGCTGACAAACCGTACTTTGTCCACCGGTTCCAGCAAGCCCGTGATCTCCTGGGCCAATGCTGTCTCAAGCGTCGTCGGTGCACCAAAACTCAATCCTTTTTTGGCCGTTTCGATTACCGCTGCCTCGATGCTTGGATCGGCATGTCCAAAGATCAAGGGTCCCCAGCTCTGTACGTAGTCAATGTAACGGTTGCCGTCAATGTCAAAGAGATATCCCCCTTCCCCCCGATCCATAAATGGTGGCGTCCCCCCTACGCTTCCAAAGGCCCGTACCGGAGAATCGACCCCACCGGGGATCACCGCATAAGCCGCCTCAAACGCCGCGCTGCTCTTGTCAAGTTTCATGCATGCTTTCCTTGTCTTGAAACAATTTTATCTTGCTATCGATAAGGGATATTATACTTTTTGATCGCTATCAAGCGACTTATGGACACCTCGATCCAACAAAAAATACCCGTCAAATACTCACACACAGCAAGCAAAAATAAATCTCCATCCCACCCGCTGCCATCGCGTCTCTGCAGGGCGGGTCTTGTTAGTGCGCAGGTGTCTGTACGTCGAAGAAAAAACGTTGCTTTTTGAACACCAGTACGGCTGCGAAGAGGAGCAGCAATCCTGTTTGGATCACTTTGCTGTCCGGATCCGTGGCGAATATTTCGTTGAAATAACCCGCCGTAATGTGGAAGAAAATCGGCACAAAAATGTTGCGATTGGCCTTGTAGTAGAGCCAGTTCATGATGATCACAAACGGAAAAATACTTACGAGAAAATTGAGGCTGTGGATCCAGCCTGTTGCGACAAGGTTGCTTTGGTAATAATACCGAATCGTCGCCAGGGGAATGTGCCAGATACCCCAGTAGAGGGCGAACATCATGGACGTCACAAAGAGATTGAACCGGTTTCGCAGCACGTCTGTGCCGTATGTATGCCAACCCAATTCTTCGATAATCGGCGCAACAAGGAGCAGAAACCCCACGGGAAAAACACCGGATGTAAACGTGTAGTGTCCCGTAATCACAAACTGTGCCGCACTGTATCCGAAGAACAGTGAAATAGCCTGCGCCAGCAAAATACTCCCCGGCATCAAAAGGACCGAAAGCAGCCAATAGATCGGCTGGACGGAGCCCACATTACAACAGCGCTCCCAGAGGTCTTTTTTGAGGCCGCGCTCCCGATGGATCAGCCCCAGCGCAATCACCATGGGCGCCAACAATCCCAGCAGCCCCAATACAGATGCCGCCCGCATTGCCGGATGCTCCTGGCGACTCATCCAGCCCGCCACAAGCCACAATGTCCAGGGAACTGCCGTGGAGAGTGCATAGAAAAGCACCGGATGTTTGTAGGTTTTCATGGAAGTATTATACCCGCTCTTGGCTGACGACACGTGATGGATCTTCGGGTGGAACGCAACACGCATCCCGTGCAGTGCCGTGTGTTACAGCAAGCCCATGGCCAGCTTGGCTTCATCAGTCATTTTGGATTGATC
Source organism: uncultured Nitratifractor sp. (assembly GCA_964603215.1). Taxonomy (GTDB): domain Bacteria; phylum Campylobacterota; class Campylobacteria; order Campylobacterales; family Sulfurovaceae; genus S017-3. The sequence continues at coordinate 1,911 of CAZRUT010000082.1, read as the reverse complement.
CCATGGCGGATCGAATACCAGATGTACGGTGACATCATCGAGGGCTTCGATGCGCATGGGGAGCGACTCGACGAGACGCAGCAGGATGTCGGACATGGAGCAGGTCGGCGACGTGAAGGTCATCGTGATGGCACAGTGATAGACATCGTCGGTATGACAGGCAACATCGTAAATCAGTCCCAAATCATAAATATTGACCGGCAATTCCGGATCATAGATCTGACGCAGCCCTTCCTCGATCACCAGCGCACGCAACGCTTCGGCAGTCATGAAGCCTCCTTGCACATGCGGGCATATCCGTAGAGTTTGACCACAAATGCTTCCAGGCTCTGCCGGCGTACCGGCGAGAGGAGATCGATGACCCCCAATGCCTCCAGCCCCGCCGGATCGAAGGCCAGAATCTCATCGGGGGTGCGTGCATCGAAAATATCAAGCAGGAGGGTCAACATCCCTTTGGCCATTTCGCTTGTCCCTTCTCCGCGCAGATGAAGGATGCCGTCTGCACATGTCGCAACCAGCCAGGCATCGGAAGCACACCCGGAAATATAGCTTGCATTATTGCGATCTTCGGGCGGGAGCGGACGGTGCTGTTTGCCCAGATCAAAAACATATTCCAGCTTCTCGTTGGCTGTCTCGAAGAGGTCAAAATCTTCTCGGTAGCGTGCAATCTTCTCGGTCAGCGTCATGACGGATCTCCCTGGGACTTGTCCGTATAGAAACGGTGAAGATTCTCCGGTGTAATTTTCTCGAGTTTGCCGATGGCCATCATGCCAACGACATCGATCAGGGTGTAGCTTCCCTGTCCGGGATTGTAGACCGGAACACCCCGTCCCTGCAGGCGGGCAAAAGGTTTGGGACCGATGTGCGCCGTCACGATCTGTTCCATCCCCCTATCGATCAGCCAGTCGAGCATCTGCATCGTATCGATATCGGGACGGTGTTCGAGGGTGATCGTCCCCTCCGCCGTGACAAAAGCAAACCACGGGGCCTTGCCAAATCGCGTGCTGATGGCTGTATGCATCGTGTCGGTTTCAACCGGGATGACGGTGGTGCGCTCTTCCATATCAGTGGTGATGGTGGTGCCCGCCACCGTGTTGGGCATATTGGGCAATGTTTTCGGGCGTGATGGCCATCAGGCGTCCTTCGCGCAATCCATCCAGTGCTTCGATCAGGACCACGCGCCCCGCACCTGGATGATAGGCACGCACCCCCCGGTCGAGGAGAAAGCGAAACGGTCCGGCGCCGATGTGGGAGGTGACAATGGTGTCGACACCGCGTTCCATCAACCAGTGGATCACCTGCATCCCGCCGTCGTAGGGGTTTTTCTCAATAGAAATCTCCCCCGCTTTGTCCGCGAATGCAAACCACTTTGCGTGCCCAAACATGGGGCTGATGGCGCTTTCGATTTTGTTCATTTTCAATGGGATGGCGGTCATATGTTCTCCTTGGATTTTATGTGAGATGGATTTGAATTTATTGGGACACACATCATCGGTGACGGCCGGCTCGCAATCGTTTCCGACGCCACAAGTATGTCATACGCACCCATGGCATGTTTCCAGACATTCCAGCTGGGTGTGTCCGTAATAGGCATTTTCGAAACTCACGTGAATCTGTTCACGGATTTTCGGATCTTCGATGGCATCGATCAGTTCATTTGCAAACGCCAAAATCAGCATCTTGCGTGCCTCCGACTCGGCAATGCCGCGGGATTGAAGATAAAAAATCTGCCCCGCATCCAGCTGCCCGGTGGTCGATCCGTGGCTGGCCTCAAGCTCATCGATATCAATCTCAAGCTGCGGTTTGCTGACCATATAGGCACCCGGATTGAGGAGGATCGCTTTGGAATTTTGATGAGCCTTGGCATAGCGGCCTGTCGGTGCGACCCGGATGTTGGCATCGAAAATCCCG
>CAZRUT010000081.1:0-5718 GCA_964603215.1 uncultured Nitratifractor sp. | reverse complement strand
AACATCGCCACCTCTTTCTGACTGGTGGTGCCGGTACGGGCAAAAGCTACATGACCAATGAAGTGATCGCCCATTATCGGGCCACCGATCGGCAGGTGGTGGCGCTGGGTTCGACAGGAGTCAGCGCGGTCAATGTCGGGGGCTTTACCATCCACAGTTTTTTTGCTTTTGGGATCTCGGCCAATTTCGATGAGCTTGCCCAGAGTGACAAACGAAACAAAAAACGGCTGAGCGACCTCAAAAAAATCCTCCAGGCTACCGACCTGATCGTCATCGATGAAATTTCCATGGTCAGTACCGATTTGATGGACATGATTCTGTACCGTCTGGAACAATTCGGCTTCGCGGGACGGTTGATGCTGGTGGGTGATTTTTATCAGCTGCCGCCCATTGTCACAGGGGGTGACCGGGGATTGTTCGGCGGCATGCTCTTTGCGTTTGAGAGCACGGCATGGCAGCGGATCGATCCGCAAATGATCGAGCTGACCGAAATGAAACGGACGCACGATGCACCTTTTACCCATATCCTCTCCAAAGTGCGTACCGGAGTGTGTGATGATGCGGTAGTGCGGTACATGCTGGATCTTGCCAATCACACGGACGTGACCCAGGGAGCGCCGACGTACTTGTTTGGGCGCAATGCCGAGGTGGAGCGGATGAACCGCGAAAGCCTCAACCGGATCGATGCAGAAGAAACGATTCTATTCGCCGAATTGGAACGCTTTGGTTCCGTGCATACCAAACGGCTGGAAAGCTGGAAAAAGCTCCTCCCGGTTTCGGAACAACTCACGCTCAAAGTTGGCGTGCCGGTCCTCTTTACTGTCAACAAATGGGGCAAGTTTGTCAACGGCGAACGGGGGATTCTGCGTGCCATCGAGGCAGAATACCTTCTGGTCGAAAAAGAGGAAAGCTTTGTGCGGGTGGAACGGCATGCGTTTGATTTGCTCGATCTGGCGGTGCATGCGGACGGACATGTAGAGCAGGTAGCGTTGGCGACCCTCCGGCAATTTCCCATCAAGCTTGCCTATGCCGTTACCATTCACAAATCCCAGGGGATGAGCATCGATCATCTCGTCTGCAATGTTGACAATATTTTTGCCCCGAGTCAATTTTACGTCGCTATCTCACGCGCTACCGATCCCAAACAACTCAAAATCGACTTCACCCGCGGCGATCTGGCCCGCTACCTCCGCAGAGTGATCCACGTGGATGAACGGGTCGGCCAGTTTTACGGAACGTGATGATGAAAATCAACATATACATTATCGAAAAAAAATCAGGCAACGATCTCTATCAGCCCCTTGTCAGCCACTACATCAAGAGTGCCAAACAATTTGCCGATGTGCAGGTGCATGCGCTGTTTAGCAAAGAAATCTCCAAAGCCAATATCCGTTCGGCTGAAGCGGCACGGACACAGTACACTCGGGTTTTTGAGCGCTACCTTACCCATGGATACCATGTGGCATTGGATCCTGCTTCCAGAGAGGTCGACAGTCCGACATTTGCAAATCTCTTTAAGGATAGAGGGGTGGTCAACTTCTTCATTGGCGGTGCCTACGGGCTTGAGCGGGGTTTTATTGCTCAATGTAATCATGCCGTATCATTGGGTAAAATAACGCTTTCACATTCGTTGACCAAGATCGTGGTTGCGGAGCAAATCTTTCGGGGTTTGAGCATCCTCAATCATCACCCATATCACAAATAGGAAATGACATGTTGACCCAAGAAGAACTTCGTGAATTTGAAACAAGACTATTGACCCGCAAAGAACAAATCAAGAAGAACCTCCAAGATGCCTACGGAATGATCGCCCAGATGCGTGGGATGGACCTCCGCGAAGAGGGCGATTTGGCTGCGGTAGCAACCGAAACGGATATCGATAATGCCATTGCCAATCAACAACGCCGGGAATTAGCAGAAATTGATATCGCTTTGGGTAAAATAAAGGATGGAACATACGGAATCTGCGAAATGTGTGAGGAGCCGATCGGCCGGCCGCGCCTTGAAGTAAAAATTTTCGCACGATATTGCATTACCTGCCGTGAGATTACCGAACGGGAACACACTTAACAAACAAAGGGGACACGATGCGCCTGGGATTATACACATTTGCTTCATTGGCTTTTATTGGATTGGTCGCTGTACTGGTCTACACGCTTGCACCGGGAAAATATCTTTTGGAGGTGGCCGGAGTCAATTTGAGTCTTCCGATCGCCCTCTGGGTCGCCATTCCGCTTCTGCTGTTGCTTTTGCTGAGTATTCTCCATATGTTGTATCATGGCACCCGTAACTATTTCGTCCGCCGCAAATGGCAGCGGGATGCCGATACGATGCATGATGCCCTCTACTGGTCCCTGCTGCATGAGCCCAAACCGCACCATTATACGATTCCGCAGATGCGTGAAGGGGCGGCGCTGTTGTCGTACACTTCACTGAGCCTCAATGATTTGCCAGAGGGGATCTCGAACAAGCTGGCCAAAGCAGCCGAATGGATCAAACAGATCCAAAATGGAGAGTATGTTGATTTGAAAGCGAAGAAAGTCGAGCGCTTTCTCGGCAAGCACAATCCCATTCTGGTCCAGAACCAATGCAACCGCCTTGCCCGGGAGCCGGAATACGCGGATACAATTCTGCGGGCACAGTCGGAATATGCCCCATCATGCGTCGCAGCGGCCCTGAACCATACCATACAACATGCAACCTTTTTCAAGCTGAGACACTATGCTGATCAGCTTTCTTTTTCTGATATCGAAGTATTGCTCGATCGCGCAGATGCCGGCGAGGATGTGGGGCTGACCCGGGACAATATCGAGCATTTTGTCGGAGGCAGAACTCTGGATTGCCGGCAATATATGCGGCTGGTATCGAGCAGCATCGCGGCACTGGATCCGGATGAGAATCTGACGCTGTTCAAGCGTTATGCCGCCGAGCATGCTCCGGCACAGTCCGCCTACCTCTTCCTCCTGTTCCGTTATGAAATGATCGAAAAAGTCAAGGATTTTCTTGAAGAGCATGAGCCGGACGACTTTATTGCATTTCGGGCTTTTTATACCCTCAAGCAAAATAAATACAACTACAAAGTACGCGATTTTATCGGTGCCGAGAACGCCTGCAAGTAAATGCCCCTCGATTTCGCCAATCCCCTCTATGTTTTGGCCCCCCTCGCGGGCTTTACGGATCTTCCGTTTCGCCACATGGTCAAGCAATTCGGCGTGGATGTAACCGTGAGCGAAATGATCAGCTCCAATGCGTTGGCATACGGCAGCGTCCACACGGAAAAAATGCTTGAAAAAAGCCCGCTGGAAGTCCCATACAGCGTCCAGATTGCGGGGAGTGATCCGGAAATCATCAAGCGGGCCGTCGCTGTGATCAATACACGACCGGGTGTGGATATTATTGACCTCAATGCCGGGTGCCCTGTTCCCAAAGTGGTCAAAAACCTGCAAGGTGCCGCACTGCTGACCGATCCGGAACGACTCGGCCGTGCCGTCGAAACGATCCGCCGCTATACGGACACACCGTACACCTCCGTCAAAATGCGCTTGGGCTTTGCCGAAAAGAATCACGAGGAGATTGCACGCGTCTGCGAAGAGGCCGGCGCAGATTTTATCGCCGTACACGGCCGAACACGCGCCGGAAAGTATACGGCACCGGTGGATTATGATGCCATTGCCCAGGTCAAGCGGGCCGTGTCGATCCCGGTAATTGCCAACGGTGATATTGATTCGCCGGCCAAAGCCCGCTGGGTCCTGGAGTATACCGGGTGCGACGGCGTCATGATCGGGCGGGCCGCCGTAGGCAAACCCTGGATCTTTCAGCATATCCGAAGTGGACAGGATCGTGTGGACAGCGCACTCATTTCCGCAGTGGTGCTGGAACATTTTGACCAAATGATTGCCCATTACGGTGCATACGGAGCGATTCTTTTTCGCAAACACCTCCACACATATTCCAGAGCCGGTTATCCGGGCGCCGGCGCTTTTCGCCATGCCGTCAATACGATCGAAGATGTGGCGGTCATGCGCAGCGAAATTGTGCGCTTTTTTACGCAGACGCTTCTGGATGAGCCGTCAACGGTTTTTTCAGACGCACATACCGCCTGGAAGTGTGCACATGATGCGTGATGGGTGTTTTCAGAAGGAACATGCTAAAATAATAATAAACTCCATCTATAATAAACATCAGGAGGTCCATCATGTCCACCATCATGCGCCCGTTTCCTACCGGAAAAGAGATAAAACTCAGTACCCATAAATATATCGTCAGCCGAACAGACCCGAAAGGAAAAATTCTCTATGCCAATGATTATTTTTCGCAGATATCGGGATACAAAGAGTTTGAACTCGTGGGCGCTCCCCACAATATTGTTCGTCATCCTGATATGCCCAAAGCGATTTTTTATCTCCTTTGGGAGCACATCCAAAAGGGTCAAAATGTTTCCGCAGTCATTAAAAATCTCGCCAAAAACGGGGATCACTATTGGGTGGTAACCGATTTTGAAATCCGAAGAAGTCCGACCACCAAAGCGATCACGCAATATGTTGCATTTCGTCACGCTGTTTCCAAAAGTGTCCTCAAGGAAGTTGAGCCGCTTTATGCCGAAATGCTTCGGATCGAACAGAGAGAAGGCATGGCGGCATCCATTGATTATCTCAACCGATTTTTGGCAGACAAACATATGAATTACAACCAATACATCGAACAGCTGGCCAAGCCCAAGGGGGTAGCGGGCACTCTGTTTGCGAAGATGAAGACACTGTTCGCATAGCGTCTCTATGATCCAGAAAGAGCCGTCCACGGAACAGCAAACAGTTTGCGCCGAAACACCGGGTCGGCTCGATCGCGTTTTGGCGTCCCAACTCTCCCAGAGCCGCAGCCAAATCGAGAAAATCATCCGCAATGGTCACGTCATGGTTGACGACACGACGATTCGTAAACCCAGTCACCGTGTGCATCGGGGGGCACGGATCGGATTTTACTTTGTGACCGCTGTTCGGCACGCCAGGCAATCTGTGGATTTTGATGTGGAAATATTGTATGAGGATGACGACCTGATGGTGGTCAACAAGCCTGCCGGATTGGTGGTGCATCCTGCCCCGTCTGTGCGGGGCCCCACGCTGGTGGATTGGTTGGTGCAGCAGGGTATCTCCCTCTCAACCCTTTCGGGCGAAGAACGCCATGGCATCGTCCACCGCATCGACAAAGACACTACCGGAGCCCTGGTGATTGCCAAAAACAATGCCGCCCACCGGCACCTCAGTGCCCAGCTCCAAACCAAAGTCATGGGGCGCTACTATCTGGCGGTGATCAATCAGCCGCTCAAGGCCAGCCATGTCGTCGAAGCGCCCATCGCACGCAACCCAAAAAACCGTTTAAAAATGGCTGTCGTAGAGGGCGGACGGACTGCCAAGACGCAGTTTGTCACCTTGTCAACTTCGCGTCAACGGGGCAGCAGCCTGATCGCAGCCAAGCTTTTTACCGGGCGCACCCATCAGATCCGGGTACACCTTGGGGCACTGGGCCGTCACATACTCGGAGACAACTTATACGGAATTAAGACCAAAGAGGGTAAAATTAATCGCATATTTTTGCATGCATATGTACTGTATTTGACCCACCCGACACGCGGTGTCAACTTGGAGATTGTTGCACCGTTGTTTGACGATATGGCAGGGTATCTGGAACAAAATTTTGACAAGGAGTTGTTGCATGAAACGA
>CAZRUT010000080.1:0-5736 GCA_964603215.1 uncultured Nitratifractor sp. | reverse complement strand
TGGCAGTGCCCAGTCCGTGTACATTGCACAAACGCTCCAGACTGAGCGCATCGAAATGATCGTCCAGCAGTGCGACAATTTCCCGTGCCAGCTTGCGCACATCTTTTCCCCGGATTCCTGATCCGAGCAGTACTGCCATCAGTTCATCATTTTTGAGGGCCTGCGGCCCTTTGGCTGCAAGCTTTTCCCGGGGTTTGTCGTGTCGGTGCATTTCCCGCAATGCCGTCATGGTGTGCTCCAATGGAGACTGGAAACCGAGAGGAGCATGGCAAATCCTTTTGTGCGTGTTGGGCAGCGCGGCTGCCGTGTGTGCAGTATAGTACAAAACGGAAACAGAGGCCACAAATATGTCATTTTGTTATATCATATCGTCGTACCGTTTTTGGCGGTGACCTTTGTGAATCGGTTTTTTGCTACAATGAGATCACCCACTTTCACCCAAAGGAGCGTCCCATGTCTGATCGTCCCGTTCCCGGTACGTTTCGCCGATATCTTGCCTACTCTGCCAGTGCCGGGAGCGGCAAGACATTCGCGCTGGCGGTGCGCTATGTGGCATTGCTGTTTTTGGGGGAATCTCCCGCATCCATTTTGGCGGCAACATTTACCAACAAGGCCGCGGCCGAAATGCGGCACCGGGTCATCGAAGCGCTGCGACGGATCGGTGATGCGTCCTATCGGGATTTTGCTGCGCAAGTGTGTCAGCAGACAGCATTGTCCCGTGCCGAGCTGCTCCAGCGTCAGCCGCGTGTCCTGCAGCGCTTTTTGGGGAGTCCCAACCGGATCGTGACGCTGGACAGTTTTTTTGCGTCGATTCTTCGTGCCTCTTCGCTGGAAATTGGACTGGAACCTACGTTTGCGACACAGGAAACAGATACCGAAGCGATCGAGGAGTATTTTCTCGAAGGGGTGTACCACCACGGACACATGCAGGACCTGGCACGCCTGGCGCTGGAGATCGAGGACAAACGATTTATGCGGATTTTGGGTTTGATGGATTATTTTTATACCGTCGATCCGCTGCTCCCACCCCATACCGCCCCGGCGTCCGACGGAATACGCGCAGCCGAAGCACAGTGCGAGGAGGCCCGTCGCGCTCTCGAGGAAGCACTGGAGCGTGCCGGCGCCGCGCCGCGGGCACTCAAATTGCTGCGTGCCGACTCTCCCCATACGTTGATCACCAAGTCGCTGTTTGAGAAGGCAGCGCTCTCGGAACACAGTTGGTTTAAACAGGGTGCCAATGCAGAGACAGAAGCCCATTATGCCCGACTCAAAGAGGCGCTGCGCCTCTGGGCACGGCAGCGGGAAGCTCGGGTGCTTGACCACCTGTTCGATGCATACGGCCACTACCGAAACGGGCGCATACGTCAAGCCAAATCCACCGGCGTACTCGGTTTTGACGATTTGACTTATTTCACATGGCGCCTGATGCAGGAGATACCTGACCATGCGTTTCTCTATTTCAAACTTGACGCCCGCTTTCGCCATATTTTGCTGGACGAGTTTCAGGACACGTCCACATTACAATTTCTCCTGTTGCGTCCGCTGATCGATGAGCTATTTGACGGAAGCGGAGACAACACTTTTCGGAGCTTTTTTTATGTGGGCGACACAAAGCAGTCACTTTACCGTTTTCGGGGCGGGGTGGAAGCATTGTTTGGCCGGGTCCACGGATCGTATGACGGCATGGAGTGCGAACCGATGGAGACCAATTACCGCAGCAGCCGCCATGTGGTGGAACAAGTCAATCGGTGGTTTGCCGACATTATGCCCGACTATGTCCCCCAAAAAGCCCGCAAGGATGCCGTGGAAGGCTATGTCGATGTGGTGGAGATCGCCAAGGATGAAACGCTGATCGACCGGGCGATTGCCGCAGCGCGTGCAGTACATCAAGCGGGAGTGGATTGGGATGCAATGGCTTTTTTGGTCCACACCAACAAAGATGGCATGACGCTGCAGGAAGCATGCGCGGCGCTTCAAATCCCCACCCGCCTCAAAACCTCCAGTTCACTCCGTACCCATCCCAGAATCGCCGCCATGGTGGCGATGGTGAATTATCTCTATCGCGGGGTCCCCATTGATGCCGAAGCGATGCTTTCGTTTGTAGGAACAAACCTTTCGGAAACAGTACTGGAAGGCTATACGGCCTGGATGTCTCCGTTGCAGGTGTTGGACCGGCTGATGCGGGATTTTGGTTATTTTGATGACGATCCCAACCGACTCAAACTTTTGGAATTTGCCGCTGGATTCGCGGATATGGCTACTTTTATCGATGCGTTTGCTGTCTCCGATCTTGCTGTGGCGGACCGCACGACCCACGGCATCGCGATCATGACCATTCACGGATCCAAAGGGCTGGAGTTTGACCATGTTTTTGTCCTCGATCGCCTGACGCGGCCCCGTTCTGATGCCGCCCCGCTGCTGTTTCAATATCGTAACCACCTGCACATTGGACGGATTGTGTACCGTACCAAAGGGCGGGAGCATGTCGATCCGGACTATGCGGCGATTCTGGAAGAGCAAAAAAGTGCATCGAACAAAGACCGTCTCAATCTGCTTTATGTTGCCCTGACCCGTGCTGCGGTGGGGCTGACGGTCGTGCGCAAACCCAAAGAGTCAGTGTTTGATCTCATTGGTTTGGAAACTTTGCGTCTCGGCGCGCCCGCGGTGCATCCGACCATCCGAAAGCGCGGATCCGGTGCCGCCATCGGTTCTCCTCCGCCCGAGACCCGCTCCGTGGTATTGTCCAACTACGGATACCAGGAAAAGCCGGCGCGCGAAGAGGAGGATGGGCAAGAGTATGATGCGATGCTGTTCGGCACGGCCATGCACTACGGGCTGGAAATGCTGGCTGATTTCACGTCCGCGGCGGTACCGGATGCGGTTCAGGCCGTCCGCAACCGTTATGGCCACCTCCTCTCTGCAGAAGATATGGATGCGGTTGGCGATCGCATTGCCCGGTTGGTGGAGACGGAGGATTTTCACGCTTTGCTGGAGGGTGCCCGCATCCGCAAGGAGCAGTCGCTGGTATTTGAAGGGGCATTTCTTCAGATTGATTTGCTGTTGGAGTATTCCGATCACCTCCGGGTCATTGATTATAAAAGCTCCCGAAAATATGCCGACCACCACCGTCGGCAAGTTGCCCACTATGTCCGTGCCGTCGAAGCGATTTTCGGCCAACCGGTCGAAGGAGCCGTCGTCTATATACTGGAGAAAAAGATAGAGATCTTAACAATAACTTAAATTCAATATGATTTAAGGTTAATTCGCTACAATCCCATCCACCAAAGCGGCCCTCTCCATACGGTGCCTCTTAGAAACCACAAGGAAAACCCATCATGAAAATGACCCAAGTCACCAAGCCCTACGCAGTATAGCGTGACTGGATTCTGATCGATGCCGAAGGACAAACATTCGGACGGATCTTGACCCAGGCGGCTACGTATCTACGCGGCAAGCACAAGCCGAGCTTTACTCCCAATGTGGATTGCGGCGATTACGTCGTCATCATCAACGCAAAAAAAGCTAAATTTTCCGGCACCAAACTCAACGACAAAGAATACTTCCGTTACAGTGGATATTTTGGAAGTACCAAATCCAATAAACTTGCTGACATGTTGGAAAACCACACCGAAAAACTCTACCGTCTTGCAGTACGCGGCATGCTCCCCAAAACAAATCTGGGGCGCCAAATGATCAAAAAACTCAAAATCTATGAAGGTGCCGAGCACCCCCACACAGCCCAGATTGGTAAAGGAAAATAACCATGGCATCATTCTACGCAACCGGCAAACGTAAACGCGCAATTGCCAAGGTATGGCTCACTCCCGGTGCAGGCGACATGGACATCAACGGCCTCACCCTCGACCAGTGGCTCGGAGGCCACGAAACCCTCAAAATGAAGGTACGTCTCCCCCTCGAAGCGACCAAACAACTCGAAGCAGTCACCATCAAAGCAACGACACTCGGCGGTGGCTATTCTGCCCAGGCCGATGCCCTCAAACACGGAATCACCAAAGCCCTCGTTGCCTACGAGCCGAGCTTTCGTGCGATCCTCAAACCCATGGGCCTCCTCACCCGGGATTCCCGCGTCGTCGAACGTAAAAAATACGGCAAGAAAAAAGCACGAAGATCTCCCCAGTTCTCCAAGCGTTAATGTGTTGCTGTCCGGGGTCCCTCCGGGCACGGCTACTCCCTTCCCAAAACCCTATTTCCTTCATGCACAAAAACAAATAGTTTTTATAAAAGATGCTTATTATAAATTATTAGCCCACTCCCCCCACTTTCACCCACTCTTTGGACTATAATTTCCTTGTTCGAGAGGGACAACAGTGCACTTCTTGAGCAAACAAGTTCAAAAGGGACATGAATGAAAACAGAAGTTTCAAGACGAAGATTCCTCCAGGGATCTGTGGCCTTGAGCGTGGCGGGAGGATCGGCATTGAGCGTTGATCTTGTACTCGGGAGCGAGCGTGCCGCCAGCCGGCTGCCCCACACGCTGACAACCCGGACCGGCCAGGGCGACGCCGACAAGATACCGTTTCTCTGCGGGATGTGCGTCAATAAATGTGCGGGATTTGCCCGTGTGGAAAAAGGTGTTGTCACCAAACTCAATCCCAACCCATACTTTCCAAAAAGCCGCAATATGCTGTGTCCGCGCGGCAATGCAGGCATCCAAACTCTGTACGATCCGGATCGGCTCAAATATCCCCTCATCCGAACCGGAGAACGGGGCGATGGACAGTACAGGCGGGCTTCATGGGAAGAAGCGTACGAAGCGATCCTTAACGGAACGGATCGGTTTAAGGGTCTGGCACAGATTCTGGACGAAGAGAAAGACAACCGCTCCACGATAGGGTATTGCAACGGTGAGGGGCTGTCCAAAGAGGGTTTCGAAGCACTCATGGGTGCGAAGATCGGAACACCCAATTATGTGGATGAGATCAGCATCTGCCTTGAGACCACATTGGGAGGATACTTCGCGACCATCGGAACGTACGGAGAGGCGGATCTCAACCATGCAGATTACCTCATCATTGCCGGAGCCAATCGGGCCGAAGCGATCATCACGCCTGATACGATGGATCTGTTCAAACGCTCCAGGGGGCGTGGACTGACTACCGTCGTCATCGATCCGCGCTTTACCAACACTGCGGCCAAAGCAGACCGATGGTACGGGATCAACCCGGGCACCGACCTGGCTTTTGTGCTGGCGCTGACCTATGTCGTATTTGACGAAAAGCTTTACAACCAGCCGTTTTTGGATCAGCATGCAGCAGACTGGGGTGCATACAGAGATCATATACTCTCCAAAAAATACACGCCAGAATGGGCCGAAAAGATCACGGGGATCGGTGCCAAGGAAATGTACAAAACGGCCCGGGAATTTATGGCGAGTGAGCACCCCATTTACTACCAGGGGAGGCGCAGTGCTTTCAGTCCAAACGATTACCAGCTGCGGCGTGCCATGGCGATTTTTCAAAGCCTCAGCGGCAACCTCGACAAAAAAGGTGGCATCGTGTACGGGAAAGGGATCAAACTCCCCAAAGAAGAGGTCAATGCACCGATGTATGCCCAGGCGCAGCCACGTTTTGACAAAGAAGGGATCGCCATCGCAACGGAAAAGACAGGGTCCTGGATTGTCTTTCGCAACATGATACTGGAGGGAAAAAATCCTTATCCGGTGCGTGCGATGTTTTTGCGCAAACACAACCCAATGAGCGGCGTCCCCAACACGAC
>CAZRUT010000079.1:0-5739 GCA_964603215.1 uncultured Nitratifractor sp. | reverse complement strand
CTATTGTTTGTCCCTTATTTCGGTACGTTCTGGCTGCTATATCTCTGGTCGATTCAAATCAAAGAACCCACTGTGTACGATGTGGGAGCTCTACTCAGCATGGACGCGGCTTCACTCAGGCGCCATGGACGGCAAAGTCGATGGATTTCCCTGCTGGCCGCCGCACTCAATTTTATTCCGATTGTCAACTTTTTTGTGCCGCTGTTTGCACAAATACTTTTTTTGCACGCCATTGTCGCCCGGCGGGGATAAAGTGCGTCGCGAACAATGTATCCCTTCAGTGGATGCGGCGTGTGCGCTGGCTGGAAACCGAAAAACGGAGCAAATCGTCGGTCGTAACTACATATTCCGGCAAAGTCTCAAATGATTTGAGCATCACTTTGGCAGCGGTTTTGGCATCACAAAATGCCCGATGCTGGACACTGGAGCCCAGGCCCAATGTTTCATTGAGGTACGCCAACCCGTAGCGCGCACTCTCGAATGTCCGCTTGGCCAAATCGATCGTACACAATCGTACATTGCCGATGCTCCCCAAACCAAACCGTGAAAATGACGCATTCAAAAAACCGTGATCAAATGGTGCATTGTGTGCAACAAAAACAGCATCATCCAAAAAACGCCGCAACTGCGTCAGGGCTTCTCTCCGGCTGGGCGCCCCGACAAGGTCCTGCGGCTCGATCCCTGTCAGTTTGATGATCGGATCCGGCAGGTATGTGCATGCGACATAGGTTTCAAACTGATCCACCGTCTCGCCGTTGCGGATTTTCACGGCACCGATTTCGATCACCTGGGAATGCTCCGGCTTGGATCCGTTCGTTTCAATATCCACCACGCAAAACGTCTCATCCTGATATGGGGTAAACCATGGACGAAAGCGATAACCCTCTTCGGTCGCCTCGATGGGATATCCCGATGCCTGCAAAAGCAAAAAGATGGTGGATTCATCCTCAAAAAGGGTGGTATGTTTTTTGACAATGCGTCCATACTGCTCGGCACTCAGACGGCCATCATGACGTCGAAATGCTGCGGTGAGTTCGCTATAGGCTTGTTGCATGCGCAATAAACTGTTCGATTTTTCGGGGATCTTTTTTGCCTGGTGATATTTCGACTCCGGAACTGACATCGACACCATAAAAGCCAAACGGCACCGTCTCGGCAACCGTGTCCGGCGTCAAGCCTCCGGCCAGAATAATCCGACGGTTGTCCCGCCCGGCAAACCACTCCAGCGCCAGCCGCTTTCCGGAGCCTCCATAGCTTGCGACATAGGCATCTACCAGCCGATACCGATCGGCATACCGATCCAAATCTTCGGGTTGTTTGGCGCGGACAACGGGAAGTTCCTTGACATTCAGCGCATCCCAATACGCCGCATCGACCTCGAAATGGATTTGCGCCAGCGACATATGGGCCTGCTGGCATATGTGATTGACACTCCGGGCCGATGCATGGACAAACAGCCCGACCCGCTCCACAAACGGCGGCAACACTGCTACAATCTGCGCCGCTGCTTCGGGAGCAATATAGCGGGGAGAGTGTTCATAAAAGACGAATCCCAGTGCATCGGCACCGGATGCGACAGCGTGCAGTGCATCCTGGATGTTGGTTATGCCGCAAATCTTTGTTCGGATTCTCATGGTTGGTTGCTCATGTTTTCATGGTCCGGGTGGCACATCATGTTGCATTTTCAAGGCGCTGATTGCGGCACGCACTCCGTCGGGGTGATGAAACACAAACGATCCGGCCACCACGGCATCCACACCTGCTGCGGCCAAATGCTTCACGTTGCGATCCTGCACACCGCCGTCCACCTCAATACGGCACTGCGGATTGTGGTGTTCGATCAGTGCTTTGAGGCGGCGGGCCTTTGGGAGAACCGATTCGATAAATTGCTGCCCGCCAAATCCGGGGTTGACGCTCATCAGCAGCACCCGATCCAAATCCGCCAGCAGATACGCTATCGTTTCGGGCGGGGTGTGGGGATTGAGCGCAATGGCAGGCTTGATTCCCAGAGCGCGTATTTTTTGGATCAGGCGGTGGGGATGGGCTTCGGATTCGATATGAAATGAGATGTATTCCGGACGAAGCGGTGCAAACATATCCACAAAAAAAGCATTATTTTGCACCATCAGATGAATATCCAGCGGTACTGTGGCAGCCTGAGCCACTGCTGCGACGACGGCCGGACCGATGGTGAGATTGGGAACAAAATGGCCATCCATCACATCGACGTGCACTGCATCGCATCCTCCGGAACAGACCGCTGTGACATCACGTGCCAAATGACCAAAATCGGCCGAAAGAATGCTGGGAAATACCTTCATCAAATCCATCCTTCTGTTTCGCGTTTCCAAACCGAACCAATATTGGAAAAAATTGGATGATTATACCACAAGCTTTGTAACAATACGAATTGTTAGAGGTGGCCTTAAGGCACTTTTGAGTAGAATCGCAAAACTTTTTCTATAATAATCCACAATCACAAAGGCACGATCATGGCAAAACGATGTCACGTTACCGGCAAAGGCCCCCTGACAGGGAACCACGTTTCCCACGCACACAACAAGACGAAGCGCCGTCAGCTTCCCAACCTCCGCACCGTACGGGTTACCCTCGACGACGGCACAACCAAAAAAATCAAAGTGGCTGCTTCCACGCTTCGGACCATGAAGAAACAAGCAGCTTTGACTTCGGTCGCGGAATAACCCCTCGTGTGCGGGGATCGTTCTGTACCGCACCAAAAGCCACACCATGAAGCGCAGAAAAAAACCGGTTGACCGGCCGCGCTCCGACAAACCCCACATTACCCTCAACGACGAATTTTACGGTCATCTTGCCCCGTTTCGCATTCCCCTGATCTTGACGGTCTTGACCATGCTGGTCGGCACCATCGGCTATATGATTATCGACCATTTTCCCCTGATGGATGCTATCTATCAAACCGGCATTACATTCACCACCGTCGGATATGGTGAAATCAAGCCGATTTCGGACTTGGGGCGGATTTTTACCATCACGCTGATCATCGTCGGTTTTGTTGTGTTTACCATTGCCGTCGGGATCGTGGCTGAAGTGGTGAAAAAGGGAGAATTTCAAAAAATCGCCAAGGAGAGAAGAATGCTTTATGAGATTGCGCGACTCAAACGACATTTTGTCATCTGCTATCATAACGATTATACGGCTCAGGTCACGGCACAGCTGCGCGAAAACCACATCCCGTTTGTGGTCGTCGATCCCCGTGAGGATTTGGAAGCGATTGCCAAAAAATACCACTATCCCTATTTTGTTTCGGCTGAACCCCATACCGAAGAGGGGATTCTCAAATCACATCTCTCCAGCGCCAAAGGGGTCATCTCGCTGGCCGACAATATTGCCGACAATATTGCCGTAATCGCTTCGGCACGCCTGTATGAAAAAGAGATCGGGCGCAGCCGGCAACCTTTTTTGATCATCACCGATGCCACCAGCGACGAAGACGAACAAAAGCTGCACAAGCTGGGTGCCGATCGTGTCGTCACCGCCACCAAGCTTCTCGCCCAGCGGATCAACGCCATTGCCGTACGCCCGGACATGGCCAACATCCTTCAGGAATTTCTGTACCGCAGCGATACACCGCTGGATATGGAAGAGGTCAAAGTATCCAAAACAAGCTGGCTGGTGCTCCAAAAACTCAAACAGGCCAGGCTGCGCGACATCGCCCGCGTCACCGTCATCGGCATCACCCCAAAAGAAGACGCATTTATCCCCATGCCCAACGGGGACACCATCATCATGCCCAAAGCCAAACTGATCCTTGTCGGCACCAGCGACGGCATCCAAAAGGCCAAACAACTCATCCGCCGCAAAGAACGTCCCGTGGAACTCGATTATGTTTAAGATCACCCCTCTGGATGATGGTCTGGCCGCCGTACCCGGATTCTTCTGCGATGCCGTCAACGTCGGCATGCGCACCAATCCGGCCAACTCCGGCATCACCGATCTCGACGGCGATGTGGCATTTATCCGCAGTGATACGCTGTGTGATGTACGCGCTGTGTTCACCACCAACCGTTTTCAAGCAGCACCTATTCGCCACTTCCAACGCTACCCAAAAGGGTTTCAGACCAATTTTCTGCTCATCAATGCAAAGAATGCCAATGCCATGACCGGAGAACAGGGTGTGGAAGATATCGATATTATTTTTTCCGCCCTGCCCGATCATCTCCGTATCATCAACCCCATCATGAGCTCCACCGGAGTCATCGGTTACCGCCTCCCGACCCAAAAGATCATCTCGGGGCTGCAGCGTTTCGACTACCGTGCCTGCAATGCCGATGCCACAGCACGGGCCATCATGACGACCGATACATTCAAGAAAGAGTTGGCATATACGGTCCAACTTGAACATGGAGAACAATTTCGTATTGCCGGCATTGGCAAAGGAGCCGGCATGATCGATCCGGCGATGGCCACGATGCTGCATTTCATCGTCACCGATGCGGATGTGCCGCCGGACGAGATGGAAAGCTTGCTCCAGGAGGCAGCTGACCGGTCATTTAACCGTATTTCTGTCGATGGTGATACGTCCACCAACGATACGGTTTTGCTGCTATCCAACCGCCTCAGCGGTGCATACGACCGTGCAGCATTTCAGGCAGTGCTGGAACACATGATGTTTGAAATGGCCATGATGATCCTGCGTGACGGCGAAGGGGCAAGCAAAGTCGTTGCCTTCCGGGTTCGCGGAGCCAGAAATGACGATCAGGCACGCAAGGCCGCTACCGATCTGAGTCAGTCGCTTTTGGTCAAAACCGCCCTGTTTGGCGCAGACCCAAACTGGGGAAGAATCGCCTCCACTATCGGAGCCGCCGGCATCGAATGTGACGAAGAGATGCTCACGATCCATTATGACGATTTGTGCATCTACTCCGCCCAGCAACGCGAACTTGATGCAGCACGCGAAGCGCAGGCTGCCGCAGTGATGCAACAGGATCATTTCACCATCACATGCGATCTGGGGATCGGCACGGGAGACTATACAGCGTATGGGTGCGACTTGGGCTACGATTACGTCCGTATCAACGCCGAATACCGCACATAGATTACCTGCGGTGGCGTACGGAACGCTTCTGCCGGTTTCCGCGTCCGTTTTGGATGGGCTCGGGCCGGATCGAAGGGTCCGGTTCGAATCCTGCAATCTGTACCCGGGGGATGGTCTGTCGGGTAAAACGCTCGATCGCTTTGAGCAGCCCGTGTTCGTCCACGCACACCAGCGAAACCGCATCGCCGCTCATGCCGGCCCGGCCGGTGCGCCCGATGCGGTGCACATAATCCTCCGGAACATTGGGGAGTTCATAATTGACCACATGGGGCAGCTGGTCAATGTCGATCCCCCGTGCCGCAATATCGGTGGCGACGAGTACACGTATCTTTCCGGCCTTGAAATCGGCCAGCGCTTTGGTGCGGGCTCCCTGACTCTTGTTGCCATGAATGGCGGCAGCATGTATTCCCTGCTCATTGAGGTATTGTGTCAGGCGATTGGCGCCGTGCTTGGTTCGGGTAAAGACCAGTACCTGCTCCCATGCCTGTGTGCGGATGAGGTGTGCCAGCAGGGTGCGTTTGCGCTGCTTGTCCACCGGATAGATGGTGTGCCTGACTGCTTCAGCTGCGATGTGCTCTCGGGCAACCTCCACGGTAACCGGGTCATGCAGAAACGCACCGGCCAGGCGTTTGATCTCGGTAGAAAATGTCGCTGAAAAAAGC
>CAZRUT010000078.1:0-5860 GCA_964603215.1 uncultured Nitratifractor sp. | reverse complement strand
TATGCCAGACGGATGGCGCGAAAGTGTATCCCCCGATTCTCCAAGAAAGCCCGGATCGATCGGACGCTTGCTTCGATCTGTTGCTGATACGGATCACCGTTGCGAATGATCCGCATCGGAAGCCCGTGTGCCGAGAGGATCAGGTCGTAAACTTTCGGATCGGCATCACCGAGAGCTTCCATGATCCGATCGACCACCACTGCCACAAAACCCGGATCATCATAATATGGTGCGACATGGTGCAGCGCAGGGGCATAGTCCATGTGCGCCAACTGCGCCGCAATATCATCCAGCGATGAGCGGGTGGTGGTGGTGGAATAATGTGGATACATGGGAAACAAAACGACCGAATCTGCCCCCAAATCCCGGAGCCGTTCCAATGCTTCCGACGCCGACGGAGGCACATAGCGCATCGCAGGAACAACCGGAATACCGGCGATCGCTTCGATGCGCGACGCCAGAGACCGGGTATGTTCCGTCAGGGGAGATTTTCCTCCAAGCAGGCGGTAATTCTCTTCGGCTTCATGCAAGCGCTTTTGGACGATACGGCGCCCAACAAAGCGCCGCAGCCAGGGGTGCATCGGCAGGATGTGGGGATCGGAAAACATAGCACGCAGAAACGGCCCCACTTCATCGATGCTGTTGGGGCCACCCATATTGAACAATACGATTCCACGTCCCATTCTGCCTCCTGAATTGCTGGAGTAATGGTAGCAAAAAGTCGGTTATTTGCCGTTGACTGCGTTGGGCGCCAGCATACCTATTGCCGTCGCCACGTCACCAGCAATCCCGAAGCGACTACCAGTCCAATCCCCAGCAGTGTCACGGGGTCGGGAAACGGATCGCCGAGTACCATGCCGATGAAGACGGCAAACACGATATTGGAATAGCTGACCGTCCCCACGATCCCGGCCGGGCTCAATGCATATGCCTGCGTCATCAAAAGCTGGGAAAGGGTGGCAAACGTCCCGACGGCAGCCACCCAGAGCCATGCAATCCCCTGCGGCATCACAAACACCGCAAAAAGAAAATCGAGTGACGGCAGGGCAACATAAGGGCTGACGGCCATCAGAATCATTGGCCCGATCGTCCCCACGCCCATGAACGACAACACAATCGCACGGGTATCGTAATAGCGGCGCAATTCCCGAATCGACGTATAGGCCAGCGCCGCACCCGCGCCGGAAAAAATCCCCAGAAGATCGTATTTGTCCAGTGCCCCGCCTTCGGGCTGAGCAATCAGCACAATCCCGACAAAGCCCAATCCAACCGCCACCCATCCCCAGCGGGAAAGCCGCTCCCCCAAAAAGAAGTATGCAAACACGGCCACAAAGATGGGGGAGGTTTTGTTGTAAGTCACCGCCTCGCCCAGCGGGATGTGGGCAAAATCATAAAAATAGGCCAACAGTGCCAAAAAACCGATTGATCCGCGAAACAAAAGCAGCCAGGGCTTGCCGCCGGTTTGCTTGAGGGGGTATCGCCAAAGGGTTCCCGCGACAAAAATTACGCCAAAAACATTACGAAAAAAGGTCACCTCAAGCGGTGGGATTACCGTACTGAGTTCTTTGGCAAAACCACCCATGAACCCGAAACTGAGTGCAGCGAGAAGCATCAAAAGTATGCCGCGATTTTCGGGGTGCATTCCCCTGATTATCTGTACCATTGTTCGACCTTTTTTGGCGGCCGAAGCGCCGCACAGCTATGCCGAGAAATTATACGGTCAACTTTTCTCTGAGTTCTTCGATCATCGCATAATGGGCAACATCTCCGGCACATGCATGCCCTTCCGGCATGGCATAAATCATCGGGACAGCACCGCTCTCGCGGATCACATCGGTCATGACGCAATTGTCATCCGGGATCAGTTTTGCGTCAAGCAATACATACCGATATCCTCCGGATTCAAATCGATCAAAAAATGCCTCCTCCGTCTCGGCGATATCCACGGTGAACCCCTCTTTGGTCAGAGCATGCTTGTGAACATTCTGCACCAGACCGGAGCGGCAAAACAGCAGAATATCGCTGCCGGTATGCTTCGCAACCGATGGTGCTTTTGGCATTTCTTCCGTTGTGTCTGGCACATCCGGAACCGATTGGACCGGCTCCGACACCGTTTCGGGAACCGGATCGATTGGAGCGGGAGCAGGTCTTGCTTCTGTCTCCGGATCGGTTTCCGGGGCAACGGGCTGCATTACAGGCTGCTCCACTGCAGATTGCCGGGTATCGGCAGGGACCTCTACTCCACTTGTGGAGCGGCAATGGGTCTGAATCACTTGACGGATCTGCTCGATCTTGATCGGCTTGGAGACATAATCGTCCATGCCGACTTTGAGATATTTTTCCCGATCGCCCTGAAGGGCATTGGCTGTGAGTGCCACGATGGGTACATGGGCCAGGCCTTCGTTTTGCTCAAATTCCAAAATTGCCCTGGTGGCATCAATGCCCCCCATAACCGGCATTTGGATGTCCATCAGAATCAAATCGAACTCCCGCTCACATCGGTAGGCAAATGCCTCTTCGCCATTGTTGGCCAGTGTGATGTCCAGGTCAAAATTTTTCAGTACAGCCTGAATCAGGTTCTGGTTGATTTCATTATCTTCGGCCACCAGTACACGCAAGCCGGCCATGTCGAATCCGTCCGTATCCGCGTGTGTGGCGGTGTGGGTTTTTTGTGTTTCGTGGAATAAATTTTCAAGTGCTCTGGCAATTTTAATGCAGCTGAGCGGGCGATAGATGATCGCTACGTCTTGACCGCCAAGCTGATCGATCTCGTCTTTGTACGAGAGATATCCAATCGGAACGACTTTGATCCCCAGGGAGAGAATCGTATCGATTTGCTGGCGAATTTTCAAAATAGTATAATCGACAAAAAGCACATCAAATCGCTCGGCAAGATCGTCCGGCAGGGAACCCAGCTCTACCGCCTGTGGATTGATCTCTTCGAGGTAACGCATTACCCAGCCGTCACACATCCGGTTGTGCTGTTCCGATGGGTGGTAGTAAGCAATGCGTATATTACGCAAATCGTACGGCAGATGCTCATCTTCGCCCGATTTTTCAAGCTCCAGCGTAAAGAAAAACTCCGATCCTTTGCCCGGTTCACTGTCCACATCCAACACACACCCCATGTGCTTGACCAGATCGCTGGTGATCGCCAGACCCAGACCCGTCCCTCCGAACTGGCGGGTTGTGGAACTGTCGGCCTGCGAAAAAGCGTCGAAAATCTTCTCTTTTTGTTCCGGAGTGATGCCGATGCCGGTATCACGAATACTGAAGCGTATCTTGGCGGTATGGTCATAGCTTTCGACCAGGGTGATCGATACCATGATGGATCCGCCTGCTTCGGTAAATTTGAGCGCATTGCCGATAAGGTTGGTCAAAACCTGCCGCAGACGCGTCGGGTCACCGATGAGCATCGAGAGCTTAGGATCCACAAAGGAACAATAACGGATTTTTTTGTCCGAAGCCTGCACCTCGAGCGGCTCGATTGCATCGCTGAATACTTCGGCAGGGCTGAACGGAATCGCTTCGAGCTCCACCTTTTTGGCGCGGATCTTCGAGAGATCGAGGATGCTGTTGACGATTGTCAGGAGGCTGTCGGAACTGCCTTTGATGATGTCGATAAAGCCCCGCTGCTCATTGGTCAGTTCCGTCGATTCCAGCAATTGGGTAAAACCGAGGATCCCGTTCAGGGGTGTCCGGATCTCGTGCGACATATTGGCCAAAAAGAGGTCTTTGGCTTTTTCGGCTTCAATCGCCTGCTCGCGGGCCTCGCGGGCTTCCTGTGTCGTATCGTGCAGGAAGCGGTAGATGGAGAGCATATCCCCTTTTTGAATCACCGCCTCAAGCTCCTCCTTGCGGCTCGCATCAAGATCACTGACCATCTCCCTAAGGGTTTCCTCGAGTGCATGCCGCTCCAGGGTCGATCGACCGTAACTCCGGATCAGGAAAAAGAGTATCACCGCCAGCAGCAGCATGGCAATACCGTGCTGAATCAATTCGCGCTTGAGGCGATCGATGGTCCCTTCGGTTCCGGCGTGCATGACACGGATCAGACGCTGATTTGCCTGCGCCGCCCGGTCAAAGATTTTCTGATATGCTGTGTCGTGGTCGGCAATGGAAAGGGTGAATTTTCCATCCAGCAAATGGTACAGGACATCGGCACGAATTTTGGCAACTGCCTGCGTATTCTTTTGCGACCAGAGAAGGGGTGTGAGCTCTTTGGCCAACGCTGGGTCTTTGAGCGGGGAGAGATCCGGTGCAGCAAGGCGCCCCATCAGCTGCTCCCAGAGTGCCACGCTTTTGTCCTCTACCGGACGTTGCCGGCTCTGAAGATAATCCAGCAGTGCTTTTTCGAGTACCCGGTCGGTTTCGCCGCGCACCATATTGACATAGACTCGGAGCGTCTGGCGCAAAGCAGGCGTGGCAAAGGTGCCCTTGAGTTGACCGATGGCATGGATGAGTTGCGCCAGCACATCCCGGTCGTAGGCCGTTACGAGGATGGTGGTCGGGTCGTTGGTCAATGCATCGATGGCGGCCCGAGCGTATTGGATATTTTGTGCGATGGATCGTGTGTGGACTGCTAGGGTACCGGGATCAATCTTTTTGAGCGCCGCATCACTCTGTGCGCGCGCTTTTTTCATCTCCGGCAAATAATTGACACCGGCACGGCCCAGATAAACCATGCCGACCGTCACTTCCCTTTCAATGGCTGAAATGGCGCGGGTGAGGTCGCGCAGCACGGTTACGCTTTGGCGGCTGTTTTGGACGTTGATGTAGGCGGTGGTACGGGCATAGACCCGATACCCTACCCAGGCAAGTGCGGAGAGGATCGCGATCAAAAGTAGATAAAACACAAATCGGTTACGCATCGTGCTGCTCCGGTACTATTGGTTTTTGCTGTGGAATATTCCCAGCGTATCGATTGAAGATTCCAGTGCTTCACCCATCAGGGTGACTACGATTGGAATGGGGAGCGTGTCGGCTTTGGCAACATAGGTTTCGAGTGTATCCCACAGGGTATTGAGTCGGTTGCGCGTGCGTGCCAAATCCCCCGTATAGTCATATTGATTTATTTTCTGAAGCTGCTGGCGGAACTGTGCTGCAGATGCCGTCAATTTTCGGGTCAACTCCGGGTCATCGCGCACAATGCGGCGGGCAATATAATATTTGATGACCTCTTCAATATCCTGATCGAGCAAACGGGTTGCAATCCACATGGCTTCTTCGGGAGTCGGAACATAGCGATGGCGCCTGGCGATGGCCGCCGCCCCCTCCGTAAACGTTTCACTGAATTCCATCAGGGTGGCGACATGATCCCGGGAGGGTTTCTGTTTCATCAATCCCTCGATGCGCACTTTTTCATACGCAAAGTATTTCAGCACACCCTTGGTCTTGGGGTCCTTGGTCGTAATGGCAATGGTCCGCATCTCTTCATCCAGTCGATCGAGGTGCGTCAGAAGCGATTGCTTCAGGGTCTTTTTTTTGGGGTAGAGAAGGTAGAGAAGGTACTCACGGGTCAATCGGCTCACATTATAGCGGATGGTATCGGCCGATTCGGTGATCGTGACATCCTTTCGGGTGGCCCCTTCCATACCCACCGTCGCAAAAATCAGCAGCACGCCAACCCAAAAGTACTTCTGCATTTATTTGCCTTTGCGGGATTGGGATTTGATCAATGCTACAGCGTAATTCGAGAGATGCTTGTTGATGCGGTTGGTCGTCTGGAACACAATCAGAGGCAACCCTCCCTCTTCGATATCGAGATAGAACTGATGGACGATCTTCCACTCTTTGAGGACCTGATTCATGACACGATTCATTTCGGGGGTATTGTGGGGATAGGCGGCCATTTTTTTGA
>CAZRUT010000077.1:0-5912 GCA_964603215.1 uncultured Nitratifractor sp. | reverse complement strand
ATCCCATCGCCAAGGTAGCCACCCTGCTTTCTGTCGGCTTTACCCTCGATGAGCTCACCAATGATATCACCGGTACACCGGCCAGTTTTGAGCCGGTCATCGACTATATTGTCACCAAAATTCCCCGCTTTACATTTGAAAAATTCCCAATGGCCGATTCGACGCTGACCACATCCATGAAATCGGTCGGGGAAGTGATGAGCATCGGACGTACGTTCAAGGAGTCGATCCAAAAGGCGCTCTATTCGCTCGAGACGGGTTTGCGCGGTTTTGAATCCATTGCCTGCGATACAGCAGAGTTGGTCCGTGAAATACGCCGCCCCAATGAACAGCGTCTTCTGTATGTTGTGGAAGCTTTGCGGCGTGACATGGATGTAGAGGCGATCCATGAACTGTGCAAAATCGACCGCTGGTTTTTGTATCAGCTTGAAGAGCTGGTCGCAAGCGAACGGAGTATGGATATTGCGCTTCTTACCAACCCCGCCCACCTGCGTCGCATCAAAAGCGAGGGGTTCAGCGATGGCATGATTGCACAGGTCATCAACCAGAAAGAGGGGCTCTCGCTAAGCGAAAATGACATACACACGGCCCGCGAAAAACTGGGTATTGCCCACGAATACAACGAAGTCGATACCTGTGCTGCCGAATTCAAAGCGCTCACTCCCTATCTCTATTCGACCACCAACATCACGCGTTTGGATTCCGTTGACGGGTCGATTCAAGGCACGCTCGCCGCTCCCGACAAAAACAAAAAAGTACTGGTCATCGGCGGTGGCCCCAACCGAATTGGCCAGGGGATTGAGTTTGACTATTGCTGTGTCCATGCATCATTTGCCCTGGAGGATATGGGTATGACCTCCATCATGTACAATTGCAACCCCGAAACCGTTTCAACCGATTACGACACCAGCGACATCCTCTATTTTGAGCCGATCGACTTTGAACACGTCCGGTCGGTGATCGAACGCGAACAACCCGATGGAGTGATCGTCCATTTCGGCGGCCAAACCCCGCTCAAACTGGCCAAAGGACTCACCGCCATCGGTGCCAATATTTCCGGCACCACAGCCAAAGTCATCGATCTGGCCGAAGACCGCGAACAGTTTTCGGTCTTTATCGAAAAACTGGGCCTTATGCAGCCCGACAACGGCACAGCCTTTGCCAAAGATGAAGCAATGGCGATTGCCAACCGCATCGGATATCCGGTTTTGATCCGGCCCAGCTTTGTCCTGGGGGGGCGCGGCATGCGTACGGTCTATCATGATGCCGAGTTGCGTGCCTATCTGGATGAAGCGGTACGCGTCTCCAATGATGCTCCTGTCCTCATCGACAAGTTCCTCGACAATGCGATTGAGCTGGATGTTGATGCAATCTGCGATGGAAAAGAGGTTTACATCGGTGCGGTGATGCAGCACATCGAAGAGGCAGGAATCCACTCCGGCGATTCGGCCTGCTCGCTCCCGCCTGTTTCGATTTCAAAAGCGTTGCAGCAAGAGGTCAAAACCCAGACATCCCGCATTGCGCTCGGCCTGGGGGTCGTGGGGCTTTTGAATATCCAGTTTGCGATCCACAAAGGGGCGATTTATCTCATCGAAGTCAACCCGCGTGCATCCCGAACGGTACCGTTTGTCTCCAAGGCTACCGGTGTTCCCCTCGCCAAAGTAGCCACCCGCGTCATGCTTCAGGGGGATTTGCGCGAAGCCCTCGCGTTTTACGATGCCTTCGGGATGGTTGATTTTGACAAAAAAATCATGGAACCCCGCCTCCAGGGCCATGTTGCGGTCAAAGAAGCCGTTTTTCCGTTCAACAAGCTGCCCGGATCCGATCTGATCCTCGGCCCTGAAATGAAATCAACCGGCGAGGTAATGGGGATCTCCGATACGTTTGGAACCAGTTTTGCAAAAAGCCAGTTTGCGACCCAAAACGACATCCCGCTTTCAGGCACGCTTTTTCTTTCGCTTACGGAAGTTGATAAACTCCATGCCGGTGAAATCGGTCAAATGTTTACTGAGCTGGGCTTTGAAATTGTTGCAACTTCCGGGACACATGCTGCTTTGACCCAGGCGGGCATCGCGGCAGAAAAAGTCCTCAAAATCAGTGAAGGCCGCCCCAACATCGACGATATGATCCGCAACGAATCCATCGCGCTGGCCATCAATACATCCGACAATAAATCAAGCAAGAGTGATGCCAGAGTGATCCGTCAGTCGGTCCTGAGCAATCATATCCCCTATTTTACCACCATTGCCGCCGCCCGCGCAACAGCCATGGCGATTGGGGAGCTCAAAGCACAAAATGGCACCATGGAGCCCAAAGCACTTCAAGACTATCTGGGACAATAATCAACTTCCCTGCCCCCGATGATCAACAGGCCGAAGACTTGATTCCTGCCGGCATTCAGCCGGATAAACCCAAACATCACGGGCAATGGGGGAGAAAACACGGCCTCACCGCTGGATGCCGTGCGGGTTGGCAGGATTTTATTGTTGGCTGAGGGGAGTTCATGGCGGATCGATATCACCGTGCGCTGCGTTAGCGTATAAGTACGATCCAGCCGATCTTGCCCCGGTGGGATACGCCGACCAATCGTCACCCGGTACGCAGTACGGAGCTTCAAATGAATCAGGCACACTGCGTCGTATTCGGTCATGACCCCATATACCACAGACGGAGCACGGGAGATGCTGCCTTGGCAGCATGCCATATTGAATCGGGTCAGGGAAACACGACACTGCCATGCAGGCTGCGGCATCAAGATCCATCAGAATCCACCGTTTGAAGCATCTTGTGGTACAATAACGCTATTGTTCATGATTCAAAATGCGGGTGCACATTGTTCATTCCAAAGTGTGCCCCAGCACAATAGGAGCACCGATGTTGCGCGCAGTTTTGCTCATTTCTCTTTTGACTTCCTGGGGCTTTGCTATGTCTCAGGAGCAGTTGGCTTTGTGGATCGAGCATGCAGTCCGACAAAGTGTCCGTACCCAGAAGATGACCAAAGAGGCTCTGCTTATTCGCATGGATATTGAGCCGAAAAAAAACAGCAAACGGATGAAATTCACCATCGACAAGCTTCGGGCAGACTTGAATGCCTTTTTGGGAAAAGGAAAAAAAGGGCACCTCAAAGGTGATACAAATATCAAACTCGTCCCCATTAAAAGTGCTGATATTTTGGCGAAAATTCACGCTTTTGCGTCCGCGTGGCACGCGGTTGAAAAAAGAGCCGTACCGATCTATACCCTCCGTGACGTCCGTGATGAGAATGTCAATTTTCTGATCCAGAACAATCACGATTTGCTGCGCAAAAACCAGACCGTAGTTTCGGCACTCATGCAACAATCCGAACAGGGGGGAAAACACCTCAAATATGCCAATGACATTCGGCATGCTTCCGAAATAAAAATGCTCACCCAAATGATTTCAAAGGATATGCTGATTTTTGTGAATCACCGATCGAAAAGCGCGCTCAAAGAGCTTATTTTTGCTTACAAAAAAATTGATAAAATTTTTCAGGCACTCTATCATGGCGACGCAGAGATGGGGTGCAACGGAACGCAATACGCCCCCCTCGTGCATGCGCTGAAAAAGTCACAAAAGATTTGGCAGGAAGCCAAAAAACTTACCATCGCCAACCTCAAAAGCAAGCAAATAGATTCGCAACGGATTATCAGGACCATTGCGCGGCTTGATGCTCTGAGGGTCCAAATGCGCAAAGCCGGAGTCATCTACGTCCTGTCCATCAACCGCCAAAAACAAAACATTGCACTCGCCGGCATCGTTCACCACTTCATGGCCAACAAAAACAGCGCAAAACATCTCATTAATTTGGCCGGAAAACAACGCATGCTTACCCAAAGAATTTCGAAATTATCCATCGAGTGCGCTCACACGTTGCGCGAAGGGAGTTGTCTCAAAATGCTCCAGAGCGTCAAAAGCTACAATAAGACACTTCGGGCATTCCGCAAAGGGAATCAGGAAATCAACATTGAACGCCTGACGTCCACAACATCCATCGCGCAGCTGGCTGCCATCAAAGCACTGTGGAATCCTTTTGTGGCCCAGACCATCAAACTCATCAAAAGCAATGGCCGGGATCGCGACGCTTTGGCGTATATTTTGGACCGCAATGTTCCCCTGCTGCGCGCCTCGGATGCCCTGGTAAAAATATTATCAAAAGAACGTTTGCAGCACGTGGACGCATTGGATAAAATGGTTTTGCAGATTGTTAACATTGCGGGCAAAGAGCGGATGCTCACTCAGAAAATGACAAAAGAATACTTGCAGCTGCACACCCTGAATCAAGCAGGCGCCCAAGAAAAAATGGTGAAAACTATGCAAACATTTGATACAATTTTATCCTTGCTGTTCCAAGGAAATACAACACTAAAATTGCCCAAAGTGACGAATCTGTCGATCAAGAAGCAACTCGTATTGGTTCGAAAAATTTGGCGCAAACTCAAACCGTTGTATCTCAAAAAATCGTTGAGCAGAAAAAAGTTGGCTCTCTTGCTCAAAGCAAACCCGATTCTGTTGCATGAGATGGACAAGGCAGTGGGCATGATCGATCGATCAACAAACTATTAGGAGTATGGTGTGAAACGATTCATATTGTTAGCAATTCTTGGCGCATCTTTGGCCATGGGGGCTGAACTCAAGACCTATGCATGCGGTGTGAGCAGAGTGGCTTTTATGCATGAACTCAATCGTGCGTTTGAAAAAAAATTCAACGTACATACGACGATCAACACCAAAGGAGGCGACCTCTTTGTGATTGCCGGCGTTCAAAAAAAAGATGCGGATGTCGGTTCGGGATGTCGGGCATCGCTGGAAACGATGCCATCAGAAAAAGAGGTTGCCTCCATTCAGGTTGCCTGGGGAGCGCTGGCTTTTATCGTCAACAAGGCGAACCACATCCAGGACATCACCACAGAACAGATTAAGGGTATTTTAAGCGGCAGAATACGTAACTGGCAAGAACTCGGAGGCGAAAACAAGCCCATTGATTTGATCATCAGAGACTCTCATCTGTCCGGGGTGGGCCTGACGGCGCGCGAAGTAATCTTCAACAACCTGGATATGGATTTTTATTCAAAAGCCAAACAGGTCAAAAGCTCCGGTTTTGTACGGGATGCCGTCGCACAAGACCGCTACGCCTTTGCCATCGACAATACCATGAGTTCCGGTCGGGCCCAGGGGATCAAAATGCTTGACGTAGACGGGGTAGCGCCGACCAAGGAAAATATTCTGACGCACGCATACAAAATGCGACAGGCTCTGTACCTCTACCTGCCAAAAAATGCGTCTGATTTGGCACACAAATTTGTCAAATTTGCATTGAGCAAAGCAGGACAAAAGGTCATCTCACAAACAGGAACTGCCAATCTGGAGGAGGCAAGCGGAAAAGGAGACGAAGAGAACAAAGTGGTACAGGATATTCTTTTGGATTTACAGGATTAGCAAATAATCCTGCCAAAAATTCCAAAAATTATCCCACTTTAACATGCTTAAAAGCTTGCACAAACTATACTTGTATTGCATAATGAATGAGGAGGGCAGACCTGCGTCTGGATGAAGAGGGGGGAGTGTGAGCAATCGAATGACCGTCACGGTGAGTGACCACCATGGCATCAAGCAATATAATGTGCCGGCCAATATCAAAATAATTCTGTATGCTTTGCTATTAATCCTCATCCTGTTTTTTGGTATTTTGTTCCTCTACATCAAAGTTTTGCATGAAAAAATAGTAATTTTGGAGCACATCAGGCAAACAATGGCTGCGCAAAGCCAACACGCGTTGTCGCTTCGGAATCAACTCAAAACACAACAAGAATCATGCAATAAAATCCTCAACGAAAAACAAATATACACCAAAATGCTGCAGACAAAAATTGTAGCCTTGAGTGCCGAAAATG
>CAZRUT010000076.1:0-5925 GCA_964603215.1 uncultured Nitratifractor sp. | reverse complement strand
AACGCATCACCAAATCTGCCACAATAAACCAAGACAGAAGCCGTGCCAGCGTTGCCACCATATCGGTATCGACCTTTTTTCTCTCAGACAAGAATCGCTGAAACAGTGGAATAAGCAAGATCAACAGCCCGGTACCCGATACCATGGCTGATGCCAGAAAGATAATCGGCATCAGCGGAGTGTGCCACATAACATTGGCATGCACCGCTCCCAAAATATACCCCGTATACCCATGTACCGCCAAAGCCAGCGGGATACCAACCGCTCCCAGCACATAGCCTTTTCTGTGGTCCTTTGCAAGGGCTTTCTCGCTCAAATCCAAATTGCCAAAGGCCAGGAGTGTATTGAACATTTTCGTGAGACCACGGCTCTGCTTGGCTATCTTGACAAAGTAGGGACGGTAGAGTGCCTGCGCCTCAAAAAAGATCAGGATTGGATAGGCAATGAGCAGCAACACCCCCCATTTCATAGGTGAAGTGGCGAAATTTTCCCATCCGTAGGAGAAGAAGTTCATGATCCTTCCCGGCTGCTTGAGATCATCCACGAGATTCAATGGTGCCGCCACGAGCAACACGAATGCCATCAGCAAAGCAATTCCGGCAATGGGTTTGTATTTTTTCCAACCGAACACATGGGCAAAGCTTGATATGATAAAGGCTGCTGCCGAACTGCCCGTAAACCAAAAATAGTTTGGCACATCAATTCCCCATGGTTTGGCGATCGTAATCGATGAAATCAATGTAGAAACATGCTGTAGGTTATCCATTGTCCTGTCCTCCTGCTCTGGCCTTTGACCACTCTTTTTTGAATCCTTCTTCAGCCTTGACTATGTCGTCTAAACTTTGGGTAGAATTAGAAAGTTCTTCAAGCTTCGAGTCCAGGCTGATATAATAGACCTGTGGACGTGTTCCCTGATCCTCTTTGAGCACGGTAGTGGGAAAACTGTGCAACAGCGTGTAAACCTCAGAGTTTTTGTCGTTAATATCGCCAAAAACCCTAGCCCCACCGATACAAGTCTCTACACAGGCAGGCAGCAGTCCTTTGTCGACCCTCTGTGCGCAAAAGTTGCATTTGTCTGCTGTCTTGGTTCGTTTATTAAAGTAGCGCTTGTCATACGGGCAGGCACTGATACAATACCCGCATCCCCAGCAGACATCATTGTCCACCACTACGATCCCGTCTTCCCGTTTGAAAGTTGCCCCGGTAGGACAGACGGGCACGCAGGCAGGCTCATCACAGTGGTTGCATAGCTGCGGCAAAAAAGACTTGCGCACATCCGGAAACTCCCCGAGCTCCGTTTCGGTCACAAAAGTTCTGAACTGATCCTCCGGAACTTCATTTTCAATCTTACACACCGAGGTACATGCCTGACACCCGATACATTTCCGCAAATCCAGCACCATTACAAAATGCTTGCCTTTTTGGCCTATATGCTTTGGATCATGGTCGTCCCGACCCGGAATCTGCATCGACATGGCATCTGCCTGGGTCACACCCAGCATGGCAAATGCGGTCGTTGCGAGCCCTTCTTTGAGGAAGTTTCGTCGTGAATTGTCTCTACCCATATCAACTCCTTTTTAAAATGATATATCGAAGTGTAGCAAGAGAAAAGGGGAAAGTGGGGAGAAGAAATCTATACGCATTATTTGCTAAAATATAATAGTGAACCGTGCTCCTTTCAGGCCATTATCCACTTCGATTTTCCCGTGATTGTTTTTTTCAATGATGGTCTTGGTCATATACAGCCCAATGCCCGTACCGGTTTTGGCATGCTTGGTACTAAAATAGGGTTCAAATATTTTCTCCATTGGAATGATGTGTATTCCGCCGGCATTGTCCTCGATGGTTACGACCTTTTTGTCTCTCTTCTTGAAAGCCTTAACGTGTATGAGGGCTCCTTCCGTTTGCCGTTCGAGCAATATATCTTTGGCATTACTGATGATATTAAGAATCGCTTGTGCCATTTCATTTGGAAAACCAAACACATCATAATGATCTACAATCTCAATTTTCAACTGAATATTGTTGTTTTTGAGGCTTGCCGATACCAGGCTGCAGGCCCGCTCAATCATCTCAGCCACAGCATACGGTTGTTTTTCTTTTTTTGAGGCAAAAAAATTCCGGAAATCGTCCACGGTTTTGGACATGAATGCAATTTGCTTGTTGGCCTCTTTTACATTGGTATGGAACTTCTTTGCTGTCAGTTTTCCTTTTTCGAAATAGAGCTCGAGGCTGATGAGAATCGACGATATTTCCGTCAGGGGCTGGCGCCACTGATGGGCAATGTTTCCAATCATTTCACCCATACTGGCCAGTTTGCTTTGGTGGGCCAAAATTCTCTCTTTTTCATTGGCTTCTCTTTCTTTTGTGAGCTTTTCTTCGATCGCTTCATGTATTTTGACTTGCAGATTTTCATTCAGTTGCTTCAGCTCGTTGCGGCTGTGTTGCAACCGCCTGTTGGATGCGTTAAGTTCTTTCAAAATAATATCAAATCCATAACGGATAATCAACGTCGTCAGCAATGCGATCAGTACAAGGGCGATCAGGCTCTGTACCAGCGCTTTGCGGACCACCGCTTTCCAATGGCTGATGTTTTGGAGAAAAATTACCTTGAAATGATTGTGCGCGTCCATACCGATTCCGTGGATAACATAGGGAAGAAAGACTTCGTTGCCAAACACAATCTCATGATGACGTATGGGCAGATCATCCCGAAGAACTCTATCTATAATTTTCGGGTGCTGCGGTAGCACAAAATACATTTTGCTTCGATCCGGTTTCTCAAAAACTCCAAAGGCTTGGATGTCGGCTAATTTCTTGATTTCCGAGAGAAAGTAAGCCGGGTCAAGTGTAAAATTTATGTACCCGACAATTGTGCCGTCCGCATCGCGTCTTGCAGCAGCTACCGCATGATAATCGAAGGCATTATGGTAATACCAAAACCCGCTTAGGGAGTGCCGGTATTGCTGCACATACAAAAGCTTTTTGCCCGGATCGTGACCAAAGTATGTCAGCAGATTGCCTTCTGGATCATAAAAACTAAACGTTTTTAAATATCGGTTTTCTTTGGTGATGACATTCCATCTTGGTAGACTGAGCGCGTGGAGTGCTTTGGAATCATGGCTTTCGAAAGCATCTTTGATCCCGTAGGAATTGATATTGGCGTATCCTCTTGTGATATAAAATTTACTGATCCGCTTTAGACTGGTTTGGTATATTTTGTTGATTTTTTCCAGCTCTTTCTCTTGACTGGTCTGGGCAAAATCCCGAATATCCATATAGCGAATGATAAAAAAGATAAATGAAAGGATAAAATAGATTGTCAACACCAGTATAATGGTCTTGCTCTTGATTGAAAACACTTTTTTAAAGCGACTATAGTTCAAGAATGTATCCTATGCCATATACATTATTTATTGCATCTTTTCCCATCTTGCGTCTTAGCTCCTTGACCAGAGACTTAATAGCCTCTTTGGAGGGCATCTCAAATTCCCACATATACGCACTGATGTCTGAAAAGGGGACAACTTCATTGGCCCGCTTTATAAAGTATTCAAACAACCGACTCTCGCTTTTGGATAATTTATTGTCTTGGGTTTCATAACAGGCCGTTTTGACGCGTGGGTCATAGATGCATCCGTTTTTGAGCGTAATGGTAAGATGGTTGTCCACAATTTCCAATGCCGATGTTTCCAAAGCCCCAATAAGGCTGTCCCGATCATAAGGCTTGGTAAGATACTTGGTGATTTTGAGCTCAACGGCCCGCCAAAGATACGCATGTTCGGTGTGGGCCGACAAAATGATGACCGGCGTTTTTTTGTCTTTTTTTCTAAACTGCCTGATCACATCGAGCCCATCCAGATGCGGCATACAGATATCGAAGATCAACACATCGTAAACACTCAGGCTGAGTTCCTGCAGGGCAGCCCTGCCGTCTCCCACGGCTTTGACATGGTCAAAGAATAGGGCCAATATATCCGAAACATGCTTGCGAATTCCCGCCTCATCTTCTGCATAGAGTACTTTTTTGTCGGACAATATATCCAGAATATTATGTGGATTCATGGTGGCGATTATAACACATTTTTATGGGAATTCACTATGAGTAGAATGTATCAGGGCAGGAGGAGGTAGACAGCGGCCTCTGCTTCGAGGCCTCACGTGCCGCCCGTATTGCCGCAAGGGAAATACGGGTGGTACAACACACTGGTCGTCAGTGGAGTTCTTTCCAGTGGGATTGTTTCCAGAGATACGCCAGGAACGTGAAGATGAAGAAGAAGCCGATCACCCACGGACCGACCGCTTCGCGCTTGGGTTTGCTCGGATCGCCTGATGTTTCAAGGTAGGCCATCACTTTTTCATATCCAGCTTTGCTGACGCCGACACGGGGCATGGCTGTCCCGGGGAGCTGGGATTGTGGATTTTCGATAAACGTCTCAAGAAAATGCTCACTGCGGGCGCGGATCATGATCGAGAGATCGGGAGGAAGTTTGCCCATATATTTGGCCAGACTGCCCTGATATTCACCGACTTTCTGCTCAAACTTCAGCTTCGCAATATCTTGGTGGGTTACGATGTTGGGTTTGGTTTTGGGGGTAAATCCAATTTGCGTCCACTGCGTATAGCGCATGGCATGGCATCGGCCGCATGCTGTCTCGTATGCTGCTTTGGGCGAAAGCGCTTCGGCTTTGGGGGCGATGGACTGGAGGTACGCTACGATATTGGCAGCCGTTTGTTCATCCGGTGCGACGACCGGCATGGGATAGACTTTGCCCCCTTTGAACTTGTGCGCTACTTTGGCAGTGTGGGTCGGATCCATAATGAAATGTGTCAGGAATGTTGCATCAAACACGGCACCGGCATTGCTCAAATCGGGCGGATTGACCCCATAGGCACCCGCGGAAGCCGAGGCATCCATTGGCGCAGCGATTTTTTGTGATTGGATCGCATGGCAACCGGTACAGGCGCTGATCATCGCTTTGCCGGCAGCGGCATCGCCTTTGGCCTTGATCGGCTTGAGGTCGGCATACTGGAACCCATGGGGCTCGACGACGATCTCATTGCCTTTGGCATCGACTTTTTTGTGCATCTGGTGATGTGCATAGGGCTCGACTCCGTAGTAGGTAATCAATGTGAAAAACGCAACAACGGCTAATATTTTAAGCTCTTTCATTATTTTTTACCCCCTACAAGCTTTTCTTTCATGGTGATAAACGGCAACGCAAACCAGAGGATAATAAAGATCCAGGCAGCAGTTTTGCCGATCATAGCGAAGGTCGGATCGGTCGGCGGCAGTTTGCCCATCACGGTCAAAACAACCATGTCAATCAGCAGCAGCCAGAACCAGCAACGGAACGGACGGCGACGGTTGGCCGGAGCCACATTGGGACTGCGATCCAAAAACGGCAACAGCATAAAAATCACTTGCGCGAATCCAAACCAGATCAACCCGATGTTTTTGGAGAAAGGACGCAGGATCTCATAGCTCCAGAGGAAATACCATTCGGGATAGATATGAGGGGGTGTTTTGAGCGGATCGGCCGGATCAAAGTTGACCGGATCCATCGCAAACTCGAAGTGATAGAATACCAGATAAAAGAAGAGGATAAAATAGATCCCCAATACAAACACGTCTTTGCTCATAAATACTGGATTAAACGGAATCACTTTTGCCTCTTTTTTGCGGCCGGCTTTCCACAGAGCAGCAGATTCTTCGAAATCAATCTCTTCGCCGTCCTGATTGTTGACGTGCGGAATACGCAGCGTACCGAAATGCAATACAATCAATGCCAAGATTGCCAATGGCATCAACAATACGTGCAGCATAAAGAAGCGGTTCAGGAATGCCTGCCCGGGAACATAATCACCGCGAATCCACTCAACCAGACCGTTCAGATGCAAGCCACCGAGGCTGAAAATATTGGT
>CAZRUT010000075.1:0-5939 GCA_964603215.1 uncultured Nitratifractor sp. | reverse complement strand
ACACTCGAACTGGTCGAAGCAGGCGATTTCGGCATTCTTCGCCTGATCGTTCCCGATCCCCAGACGGTCAAAACGCTGCTGCACGATCGGGGGATCAGTACCAAAATCACGCCGGTGATTGCCGTGGAGATTGCCGATGAGGTGGGGTGTTTTCACCGTGTGATTTCGACACTGGCCGCAGCGCAGATCGACATCGCGTACACATACACCGTGCACAACGGCACCAAGGGGGCATTTGTGATCAAAACCACCGAAGAAGATACTGCCCGGGCCATCACGCGCCTGCAGGCCGACGGAGTGAAGGTTCTCGATGCAGTTTAAGGAGCTTGACCGTGCCGATGTCGGCTTTTTGGAGTATATTGGTGGTGAATTGATGGACCTGCAGGACGGCTATGCGCAGCTGGCTTTTGCGATTCAGCCCCACCATACCCAGCATCTCGGCGTCGTACACGGCGGGGCGATCGCGACACTGGCCGACCACTGCGGATGGTATGCAGTGATCAGCCAGCTGGACACAGGATATACCAGTGTGACGATCGAGCTCAAGATCAATTACCTCAAACCGGCCATCGGCAGCCACCTTGTTGCCGAAGCCAATGTGGTCAACCGTACCAAACGAACGGCGTTTGCGACAATCGAGATTATGGCCAAAGACACGCTGGTCGCTTTTGCGACGGCAACCTACTCGATCATCGACGAACGCACCCCACCACCCCAACCATAAGGAGACATTGCCATGCTAAGCAATCGACAAATCTCGGAAAATTTTGAAGTCCAAATCAACACCCTGTACAATTGGCGCAAAACCAAGCCGCGCCTCTACCGCTATCTCCAAAATGCCGATTACAATTTTGAGCAGAGCAAAGAGATCAACATTCTTCTGAGCCGTTTTGCCCGTGAGATTCATGCCGACCTGACCGCCGAAGAGATTTTGGCCGTCGTTGCTTCCAGTTTCGAAGCCAAATCGATTGACGATATTGAAAATCTCGAACGCCACTTCATCAAAGAGCATGCCAAACAGCTGGCCAAAGAAAGCGACTTTCTCCTCGGGATCTACAACAAACTCCATGCCTTGAACATTGTCGAGAAATACATCTTCTACAAGCGGATCCACAACCTCCGTGCCGAACAAAAAAACCCGGACACAGGCCACGTCAAAGAGTATTTCGATGTCTTCTGCCGCTAAACCGCCGGGTTTACGGCAGGATTGAGTCGGGCTGGATCCCACCTTTCGGGTCAGCAGTGTGTCGGGATATTTTGGTGTCCCGCACATTTTTTGCATAGTCTGCGGAGTGCGGCCGTTGCCCCTGTCTTGACATTTGTCCCATAATTCGCTATTTTAACGCTCATTATTTTTGGGCGCAGCCTGTGCGGGCTGTGCCGCCAAGGAACCCCTGTATGCAACTGAGCGATTACGAAAAATTCCCCGCAACACTTCCTGTTGTTGTGGAAGACAATCTGTTTTTTTACCCCTTTATGATCAGCCCGATTTTTCTCGCCTCACAACACGACATCGATGCCGCCACGGAGGCGATGGAAAACGATTCTCTGCTGTTTGTGACCACCACCCGTCCGGGCAAAGAAAAAGAGCGGGAACTGGCCAGCCTCTATCCGATCGGGGTTGTGGGCAATATCATGCGGCGGGTGCAGATGACCGACGGGCGGGTCAAGATCCTTTTTCAGGGCTTTGCCCGCGCCAAAATCGCCCAGCCCGTCTCCGAAGATCCGATACTCAAAGCCGAGATCGCCATCGTAGAAAACCGTGCGTATACCCCTTTGCGGGTCGATGCACTGCTGACAATTCTCCGTGAGAAGCTCAAGAAACTTTCGTCACTCAACAGCACCATTCCTGTGGATCTGGTCAAGACAATCGAAGAAAACAGCGAACCCCACCGTACGGCCGACCTGGTCTCGTCGATGCTGACGATGGACAAGGCCAAAACCTATGCACTCTATGCCGAAGACGATATCGAAAAGCGCCTGATGGGACTCATTGACGAGCTGGTGGCCCAAATCGAAGCGTTCAAAATACAGCGGGAGATTCACAGCAAAGTCCATGACAAAATCGAACAAACAAACAAGGAATATTTTCTCAAAGAACAACTCAAGGAGATTCAGCAGGAGCTGGGAATCGATACGCAGCGCGAAGAAGAGATTGCAACATTTCGGGAGAAACTCGAAGCCATCAAACCACACGTCAGTGAGGACGGATACACAGAAGTAAAAAAACAGCTGGATCGTCTGGCGCGCATGCATCCGGATAGCGCTGACGCCAATGTGCTTCAGGCATACCTTGAATGGGTCTTTGAGATTCCGTTCGGGCGCTTTGCCAAGGACAACCTCAGCGTCAAAAAGGTTGCCGCTGAGCTCGATCAGGATCATTATGCGCTGGAGAAGCCCAAAGAGCGGATTGTGGAATATTTTTCGGTCAAAGAGTTGGCCAGCCTGCGCGGCAAAAAGAAGCGGGACGGCAAAGCAGAGATTCTGTGTTTCGCCGGCCCTCCGGGTGTGGGCAAAACGTCGCTGGCCAACTCCATCGCGACGGCACTGGGGCGTCCGCTGGTACGGATTGCCCTGGGAGGATTGGAAGACGTCAATGAGCTTCGGGGCCATCGGCGCACGTATGTCGGCGCGATGCCGGGACGGATCGTTCAGGGACTGATCGAGGCCAAGGAAATGGATCCGGTCGTTGTTCTCGATGAGATCGACAAAGTAGGGCGTTCACAGCGGGGCG
Source organism: uncultured Nitratifractor sp. (assembly GCA_964603215.1). Lineage (GTDB taxonomy): Bacteria > Campylobacterota > Campylobacteria > Campylobacterales > Sulfurovaceae > S017-3. The sequence goes on along the minus strand of CAZRUT010000075.1, from coordinate 3,205 downwards.
ACCCTACGGCCGCACTGCTTGAGATCCTCGACCCGGAGCAAAACAGCCATTACCGCGACTACTATCTCAATTTTCACATCGATTTGAGCCGCGCGGTTTTTATTGCGACGGCGAACGACGTCGGTCGCATTCCGGCTCCGTTGCGTGACCGGATGGAATTTATCGGCCTGAACAGCTACACCCCCAATGAAAAGTATGAAATCGCCCGGCGCTATCTGATTCCCCAGGAGATCAAGAAGCATGCCTTGCGCAAAAACGAAGTACTCATTACACCGCGTGCGCTCCGCAAAATGATCGAGGCATATACCCGCGAAGCCGGTGTACGCCATTTGCGCCGCCGCATTGCCACCCTCATGCGCAAAAGCGCCCGAATGATCCTCGAAGACCCATCCATTGAATCAGTACGGATTGGCAAAAAGAACCTCAAGCATTTTTTGGAAAAAACTGTATTTGAAATCTCTCCCGTTGCTCCCGTGCCGCGCGTGGGAGTCGTCAATGGACTGGCATGGACTTCCGTAGGGGGTGATGTGCTGACCATCGAGGCGATCAAAATCAAAGGAAAAGGGATGCTGCAGCTTACGGGCAGTCTCGGAGATGTCATGAAAGAATCTGCCCGGATCGCCTACAGTGTGGTGAAAATTTTGATTGATGCGGGGGACATTGCGATTCCGCAGCATGCCATTCCCCACGGAGTCCCGGAAGGAAAAAAAGATACCCCCGGTACCCCAAGCGATGTGTACCGACGCTACGATCTGCATTTGCATGTTCCGGAAGGTGCTACCCCCAAGGATGGTCCGAGTGCCGGGATTGCCATGGCGACAGCCATCGCGTCGATCCTGAGCGACCGCCGGGTGGACAACCGTGTTGCCATGACCGGCGAACTGACCCTCACCGGTGCCGTACTTCCCATTGGCGGGCTCAAGGAGAAACTGATCGCTGCCTACAAAGCCGGCGTCACATGCGCACTGATTCCTGAAAAAAATCTCAAACGGGATCTTGCCGACATTCCCGACGAGGTGAAAAACACGATGGAGATTGTGGGAGTGACCCACGTGCAGGAAGTGCTCCGCAGAGCACTGGTGTAACCGGTTAGCCTTCCGGGGCCCACTTTTGTATTTTTTCAATCAGTTCATGTTCGTTGATGGGCTTGAGGAGAAAATCGTCTGCCCCCAGCTCAAAGATGATACTTTTTTGTGTGTCGTCCGTCGTCAAAACGAGGACGGGAATATTGCTGTTGGCACTGCTGGAACGGAAAATTTTGAGAAATTCTTTACCGTCGAGTACCGGCATAATCACGTCAAGCAGTACCAGATTGATGCCGCTGTCGCCCTTGATAATACTCAATGCTTCGGATCCGTTTTCTGCTTCGACGGTTTCGCGCACCATGTCCGGATACTTTTTTAGCAGGGCTTGCAGCAGCTTGCGGTTGATGAAATCATCATCCACGATCAAAATTTTCAAATTCATTTATGTACTCCGTGATTTTTTAGGATGGATGCCAGTGCATCGTGCGAAAGAACCGAATCGATTTGTTGATAATTGAGCCCTGAAAAATGCGCGGGATTTTCCGGTGCCGATGCGAGGATAATGGGGGTGTTGCTTTGGTGCAGCAGCGGTTTGATGTCGTCGGTAATGAATTCCTCGTCGGCAAAAACTGCATCAACATGGTGTGTGTGTATCTCCTGTGCCAGTTCCTGCGGAGATGCGACCGTCACGGTATTGCGTTCCATTGATTTCAACAGTCTTGCAATGATCTTGCTGCTGAGCAATGAGCGTTTGGCAATCACAATCACGGCATGCTGTTCTGCTGCGTCAGAAGGGTTGGGCGGAATCAAGGGTTCGAGAAGATCCACAGCCGGTTCAGGCGCCGTGGCGTTTTGGATGGCAGATGGCCCGGATCCCTGCGGTGCCGTCGCAGTCGGGGCAGCAGCAAGCGGTGACGGTGCAGGTTCTGCCTTGCTCATGCTGGCTTTTCCGGCCAGGAATTTGTTGAGCACATACAGAAGTTCGTTCATCTCGATGGGCTTGGAGACATATTCGTCCAGCCCTTCGGAGAGAAAGCGCTCGCGATCTCCTTTGAGTGCGTTGGCCGTCAGTGCGACGATGGGTATGTGTGTCATGTCCTGTTCTTTTTCGTATTTGAGGATGGCATGTGTCGCCTCGACTCCGTCCATGATGGGCATTTGAATGTCCATAAAAATAATGTCGTATTTACCGGACCTCCGCTTCTCCAGCGCTTCCTGACCATTGCCGGCAAGATCGGTTGACAGCCCCATCCCTTCAAGGATGTTTTGGATGAGGCGTTGGTTGATCGCATTGTCCTCCGCAATCAGCGCCCTGGCATCGAAGACTGTTTTGGCGACACTGACGACCGGTTCTTCGATGATGTCTTCCGTGTCGAGCTTCGCTTGAATGGCCCGGATGAGTTTGGTGGGCGTCAGCGGGCGGAAAATGATCCCCTCCGAACCCACATGGTATGTTTCGGCCTGCTTGCGATGGGCGATATCAGCAATGAGGATCAACTGTTTTCGGTCCAGGTGTTCGATGGCGCGGAGTATCTCTTCGGAAGTGTGGCCAATATCCACAAGAACCAGAGCAATGGGGTTGACCTTGAGCAGCTCTTTGAGCCGGGGGACGGACGAAAATGTTTCAGTTTCTGCCCCCAAAAAGTGCAAATATGTATTAAGATTTTTATCCAGCGTACTTGCCGGTTTGTCGATACACTGATTCAGGGCAATATCGGCAAATTTGTTTTGGAGCACCCCATCGGACACGGGAAGTTCTTCCAAGACGAGGGAAAAAGAAAATGTACTCCCTTTGTCCTTTTCGCTGACGACTTCGATGGTGCCCCCCATCAGTTCGATGTATTGTTTGGAGATGGTCAGTCCCAGGCCGGTCCCGCCGTATTTGCGCGTGGTATCCACATCGGCTTGGGCAAAAGGCTTGAAAATCCGCATGGTTTGCTCGCGTGTCATGCCAATGCCGGTGTCATGTACCTGAAACTGGATCAGTGTCTGGCCATTATTGGAATCCATTTTTTGAATGTCCAGTCCTACCTGGCCTCCGGAAGAAGTGAATTTGACGGCATTGTTCAGCAGATTGATGAGTACTTCGCGTATCTTGCCCGGATCGCCTTTGAGTTTGGGACTGATGCGCATATCAATGTTGTAGTTAAGGTCGATATTTTTTTCGGCGGCCGTGGCGG
>CAZRUT010000074.1:0-5964 GCA_964603215.1 uncultured Nitratifractor sp. | reverse complement strand
TTGTGAATGCCCATGTGCTCATGCTTTGCAGAAGATGGGTGATCTCTAATGCATAGTTTGGGTTTATATGAACAGCAGCCCCACAGCCGCCACCAGTGCACCTGAAATCAATGCCATCTGCCAACGGCCAAGGTTATCCAAAAAATGAAAATGTTTTGGCGACAAGCCGCACGCGTGAAAAAATTCCCGAAACATGTAGCGGCATATCCGCTGCCGCAAAGGGCGCTTCCGGATCACGGGGCCGGTCTTGGATGTCCCATAAAACGCCAAGCGCGGTTCGTGCCAAGCCTCGGTCACCATTTTGGCCATCGTGTGTGCTGCCGGAACCGCCCCGTAATACATGACGATGCCGCACGGTGTTTGGCGCCACACGGTATGGGCTGCCGATGCTGTTTGTCGGATTGGCTCCAGTGGATTGGCCGACATCAGGCATGCACCGTGCGTGGGAATGAGGAGGGAATATCCTGGACTTTTTCCACCATTTCTTCCCCGACTTTTTTGACGGCAGTCAGCGAATCGGATGCCCAGGTTGCAATGCGCTCTTCCGCTGCGTGCTTCAGTGCTGCAATCCGCTCGGCCGCCTGCTGGGTCGGCTTGCCGGTACGGTAATAATATGCTGCCACCCCGAAGCGTGCCGATGGATCGCCGAGAAACGCATCGATTTCCTCCTGGGGAACATGCCGCGTTTTGCCGTGGGGAACATTCTGCGTCACGTACTGCTTGAGGAATGTGCGGGCATTTTTGATCGCATCGCGCCGCATGGGGGGATGATTCCAAAGTTTGATTTGCTCCAGTCTGCGGGCCAATCGTACGCGCAGTGTATCATCCATCACCTGCTCCAAATACACGGCTTCCTCCCCGGTATCCAGATCCAGCGCACGGATCGCTTGGTGAAATCGCCGTGTCGTCTCGGCTTGATCCCAATACGTCACCAGCATGTCCCCTGGTGCGCCCGGCACATCATCCGATCCGCTCCACGGATAGAGCAGCGTACCGCTGGGTGCATGCACGATGACGGCATCCTCTTGTGTGCCGATACCAAAAGGCAAACTGCTTTTGCCCAAATCTTTTAATGCGTTCCAATCAATCGTGTTCATAGTGTCCCCTTGAGTAGTAATATGAAGGTGAAGCAATCAGCTTGCTTCGTAACCGAAGTATAAAACAGGGATGCGAACATTTGGTTCGCCGACAAGACAGTATGGGAGATTGGCCGGATTTCACGGAGAATTTTTTGAATCCAAATGGTGCATGCCCATGCGCGCATGCTTTGTATCACTCATGCATCATTTGGGTTGAGGCAAACCATGCCGGATCGAGGCGATCACAACGGGCTTCGAGCTCCGACTCGATGGCCGGATTGCCGACGAAGTTTTCATAAAGGGTACGCAGATGCCCGATGCCGCGCAGCGCAAAGGCCCGCAGCACATCATCTGCTGCATCATAGGCGACCAAATACCATCGGCGATCATAATTGGCAATACGATAGGGATCGGCCGCTACTTCACGGCTCCCCTCGCCAAAGGTATAGGTAAACTCAATCCCCACTTTCCAGCGGATCGCCTGGATGATCACTTTGAGCATGCCAATGTCTTCGATCGGTTCAAAATCTATATCGAACAAAAACATCGATTCACAATTGCTGCCGCTGGGGACGGCACGTTCGACGAAATCATCCAGTTCCGGAACGGCGCTGTGCTGCAAACGTTTCATCAGCGATACGGCGATTTTATCCTCTTCTTCTTCGGCACCTAAAAAGCTGTATCCATCCGGAAATTTATAATACCCGCCTCCCAGATCGACAATCTCATATGTTCGGGTCAACCGCTCGTTCATGTCTTTTTGAATAGTGCGGATCCCTACCCCGAACTCCTCGGCCAATGCCCGGACATTGACTGTCTGCCCGGCATTGAGCCGGCTCCAAATCGTGGTTTGACGAATCAGCGCTTTTTGGTTCTTGTTCACAAAAACTCCTTGGGGCAATTATCCCATAATTCGGATAAAAAGCCAAAAAAACACATCAACGGCCGCCGCACAAGCCATCATCACGCAACACACTGCACAGCGCACTGCTCCCCCCCGGCAATATCTTTGCGCTTCCGACCCGCCATGGTCCGTCGTCGATACATGGGGGTGAAACCGCATTCTGGTATAATATTCATCATGTGTTTTAGGAGCAGATATGAACAATATTATCTTCGGGCCGATACACTCTCGCCGTTTTGGCAAGTCCCTCGGCATGGATCTGAGTCCATCCAAAAAACAGTGTAATTATGACTGTCTTTACTGCGAGCTGGAACCCGCCAAGACAGTGGATACACAGGAGGAAGTGCTGAGCGTCGATGCGATAGTGGATGCAGTGCAGAAGGGTCTGGATGCGCACAGTGATATTGATGTACTCACCATCACCGCCAATGGGGAACCCACACTCTATCCCCATCTATCCGAACTGATCGATCGCATCAATGCGATCAAGGGTTCCATCCAGACACTGATCCTGAGCAACGGCAGCACCATCGCCGATCCGGCTGTGCAGGAAGCACTGCTCAAGATCGACACGGTGAAGCTCTCTCTCGATTGCGCCAGCCAAAAGTGCCTGAAAAAAATCGACCGGATGCACGGTGGAATCGACGCCGAAACAATCAAACAGGGCATGCGGGCGTTTCGTGCGCGCAGCAACCGTACCCTGGTGATCGAGGTGCTCATCGTCCGGGGCATCAATGATACACCAGAATCAATCGCGGGGCTCAACGATTTCCTGTGCATGCTCCAGCCGGACCGGGTCGATCTGGGGACCATCGACCGTCCGCCTGCCTACCGGGTCGAGCCGGTTGGCGATGCCGAGCTTCAGGCACTCGCAGGACATTTTGATCCCATGCTCCCCGTGCACATTGCCTACCGAAAACCCGTACCAATCGCTCAGGAATTCTATGACGATGATGCCATCCTCTCCACCCTATCCAAACGCCCCCTGACCCCGGAAGACATCGCGCTGCTCATGGACGATGCCAGCCAAAAACGACTCGATCGCCTCATCGGCACAGGAAAAATTGCCGTACGGCAAAACAAAGGGATGACTTTTTATGTCGCCCGGACTGCCGGCCATTGACATCGAAGGTTTTTTTGACTATAATCTCACCCACATTTCACCTGAGATGTTCAAACAATCCGGATTAGCTCAGCGGTAGAGTAGGTGACTGTTAATCACTTGGTCGCTGGTTCGAATCCAGCATCCGGAGCCATATTCTCCCCTTTTTCCTGACGATTTAGCAACGCAACAAACGCTTCTTTTTCCAACGGTCTGCTGAAATAATACCCCTGATACATCTCCGCGCCCTGCTCCCGTGCAAATTCAAGCTGATACAACTCATCGATCCCTTCGAGAATGGTTTTGATGCCGAAGACTTTGGCGATGCGGATCATCACCTTGACCAATTCCCGGGTTTTATCATCGTGCAGCTTCACCACAAAGTTTCGGTCAATTTTGAGAATATCCACCGGAAGACTGTGCAAATAATTGATCGAAGAGTACCCGACACCAAAATCATCGATGGAAAACTGGATGCCGAATGCTTTGAGTTCATTCATCTTGGCCACGACGGCATCAAAATCCTCGATCAAATCATTCTCAAGTATCTCAATCTCGATCCGACCGGGATCGATGCCGTATCGCCGAATAATCTCCTGTGTTCTTTGAACGAACAGGTCTGTGCGCAATTCACTTGCGGCCACATTGATCGCCATCGATCCGGCACACGCTGTATGATGTTCGGACAAAAATTGACACGCTGCTTCCAGTGCCATCTCGCTCAACTGGGGCATCATGGATATATTTTTAAGTGCTTCCAAAAATGTATCGGGGTACACAAGACCCCGCGTGGGATGGTTCCAGCGTACCAGAAGCTCGGCACCGACAATCCTTTGGCTTGCCACGTCAACTTTGGGCTGATAGTAAAACAGTAAATCTCCCTGCGCCATGGCATTCTGGAGTTCGCCTTCCATCTGGACCAGTTCCCGCACACGCCACTCAACATCCCGGTCGAAAAATACGTAGCGGTTTTTTCCCCGCTCTTTGGCTTCATACATGGCGGTGTCGGCGCTGTTGATCGTTTCTTCGATGGTTTGGGTTTCCGAGCCCGGGAAGAGTTTGATCCCGACCGAAACGCTGACATTGAGCGTTACATTTTCGACAGTGTATGGCCGGCCCAAACTGTGAAGAAGCTGTTTGCAAACCTGTCGCGTTGCCTGCGTTGCCGCATGCTCATTGGCGCCCACTTCCGTCACAATCATACAGAATTCATCGCCGCTGATGCGGGCGGCATAATCTTCTTTGCGGCTGTTGGCACGCAAGCGGTCAGCGAGCTCACTCAGCAGTGCATCGCCGACGGCATGACCATACACATCGTTCACTTTCTTGAAATCATCCAAGTCGATAAACAGGAATGCATCATAAAAATGGTGGCGCTGTGCGCGGGCAAACTCTTCGGAAAGTTTTTGGAGCAACAGTTTGCGGTTGGGAAGACCGGTCAGAAAATCATGGGTCGCTTGATGCAGGGCATCCGCCTGGGCTTTTTTGAGATCAGATATATCCAAAAACTGGGAGATAAAGTGGGTAATCTCGCCCTGGGTATTTTTGATCGCCGTAATCGAGAGTTCTTCTTCGTACAGCTCGCCATTTTTACGCCGGTTGACGATTTCACCCCGCCAGTACCCTTCGCGAAGCAGCTGCACCCACATCGTCTGATAAAATCCATCATCATGCTGGCCCGACTGGAGGATGCGCGGATTATGACCAATCACTTCATCGGCCGCATAGCCGGTAATGTGTGTAAATGCGTTGTTGACTTTGAGGATGACGCCTTGGGCATCGGTGATCGCCATGGCTTCATGCGCATCAAAGGCAAAAGAGGCGATCCGCAAATCGTCCAGCAAATCTCTGGTATGCAAGAGAAGACGGTTGAGCATATACATCAAAAAAATTAATGCGACGACCGCAAAGAAACTGAGCAGCAAAATGACATAAAAATTCTTACGTGCATTTTGATATGTTTGTTCCATAGTCTGCAGGTGATCGTGCCGGATCCGGGACGAGAGATTTCGCAGTTCTTTGATGCGCAGTGTTGCGACCCGCAACCATTCCGGTGCATCATGATATGAGAGTCTGTATTGGAAAAATGCTTTGCGCAATCGCTGAAGTCTCTGAAGGGTTTCGGGTTTGATTATGTATGGATACTGCACCTTTGACATGAGCGACAGAGCAAAAAGCTTCTGCTGGGATTCGCGTTCCTGCAATGCAATCAAATGCCGAATGATCGATATTTCTCTCAGAAAATATCGGCGCCCCACAAGCAGATTGTACACATACTCACGCTCCAGACATGCATTTTCCTTGATGGTCTCAAGGCGATAATCATCCACGCGGTAATCATACTGCCCTTCTACCAGCCACTGCAAGCCATAATACATGCTGATCAATTCCCGATTGATGGCGGCATAAAATGTAACCGTTTCCTGAAAAGAACGTGTACCGTTGAGAATCGATTCGCGTACCTGCCTGAGCGATTTCATCGTCTGCTTGAGTTGGTTTTTGTGGGGAGTGTTGTACCGTTTCAGCAATCGCTCCAGTGTCTTTTTTTCGGGCGTATCAAGGTGCTCAAAGTAAAAAAACTTTTTTCGGAGTCGATCCGTGCGTTCATACTGGGCCAGAAGGCGGGCCCGACGCGTGTCGGCACCTGATGAGACAATTCGCCGAACTGCCAATGCCCGTTCAACCTGGAACGCATCGATAAGTTCACTGACATTTTTTTGAATTTTTGCCGACAGCAATTGGGTGGAAACGTTCACGGATTTTTTGAAATTATTGACCAAAAAGTAGTACGAAAAAAACCCCAATGCCGTCGACAGGATCGCAAAAATGATAAAAATCTTCAATACGCTTTAAGTCTTCCTTTAAAACATCTTCTTTTA
>CAZRUT010000073.1:0-6028 GCA_964603215.1 uncultured Nitratifractor sp. | reverse complement strand
TCGAGATTCGCCAGCGGTCTGCCGTCGCATGCCATGCAGGGATTTTCGGCTTTGACATGGGTGGCACCGAGTTTGATGATACCATTGATGGTGCGGGAAATGGATATATTTTTGTGGAGTGAGATATGCAGGTCCACATCACCAACATAATCGCCTCGGCTTCCCCAGAGCCCTTTGACACCCATGTAGCGCATGTCCAGCAGATCGTTTTGGTGCCCCGTCGCCAATACAACCCGCCTGGCAGACAAAGATGTGTCGGCACTGTGCAGCACCCATCCCTGCTTTGCCGGTTCCAGTGCCGTGACATTAAACTGACGCAAACCGACCTGCTCCCCGATCGCACGGCACATGGCCGGCGCATCGCATACGCCTGCTTCTTCGAACCAAAAGCCGATCGTTTCGTTTTGGATGCCGTGGCGTGCAAAAAACGCCCGGCCCACTTGCACGCAATCATCGCCATTGTATGCAGCATAGTGTTCAAATTTTTGGCGGTCACCCGGATCCCGGGGGAGACGGACGAGGCCGCTCTTGCTAAAATATTCCGGGAAGTGGTCGCGGTAAAAATCCTTGGCATAGGCATAGGCGGTATTGGTCAATTTCTGCAGGGGTCCGCCCTTGCCGATTTTGGGCGCGACAAATGCTCCGGCAGCCCCGCTCCCGCCGCTTGCCGGCACTGCACTGCGGTCCAGCAGCAGCACCCGCTGTTCTTTTTGTTGCAAAGCCCACGCGGCATTGCAGCCGGCGATGCCGGCGCCGACGACGATGACATCGTAGTTGTCAGCGGTATGGATCGGCATATGGCTCCCTCTGCCGCATCTATGCAGGCTTGTCAGACAACAGATATCTCTTTGATATCCGCCACACTTCGAAAACTTTGATACACCGAGCCGATCATATTTTGTCTGTTGGCGCGCAGCCTTTCGTCTGCTGCATGGACCATCACATCATCAAAATACTTGTCAAGCAGAGGCTTCAGAGCAAACAACGCTTCAAGCTTGGCTTGGTAGTCGGGATATGTTTGGTTGACGGCCTGTGTGTGGGCTGTGTAGAGCGCATATTCGGCTTCTTCCTGAAAAAGTGCTGGGTTGATGGTATATTCCCGGACAGGATCAAGATCCTTGGAGATGTTGGCGACACGCTTAAACGTACTAAACTGCTCCTTGAAACGGCCATTGCTGACAATCACGTTCAGCGCGGCTACTTTTTTGGATATCGCGTTGATGTCACGTTCACCACTTGCCAAAACAGCAGCAATGACAGACGGGTTTGCGTCGAGGGATTTATGGATCCGTTCGATCATAAAAGCCTTGAGGGTATCGGTATCGAATGGAGCATAGGCATCGTGCAGCAAAGCAATGATGGCATCAATATCAAACGGCAAGTTATTGTGCGTCACCATACGGACTATGCCGTTGACCGCCCGGCGCAATGCAAAGGGGTCTTTGCTTCCGGTCGGAATTTTGCCAACCGAAAAAAGTCCGATCAGTGTGTCCAGCTTTGCCGACATAGCCACGATACTTGAAAAGACTGAACTGGGCAGTTCTGCCCCTTCGCCGACCGGCATATACTGCTCCTGGATGGCAGTATAAACCAGCGCATCTTCGCCAAGTGCCTTGGCATAATAGTAGCCCATCAGCCCCTGAAGTTCGGTGAATTCATAGACCATCTCGCTCATCAGATCGGCTTTGGCCAATGTGATGGCACGATCCATGAGCGATTCGAGTTCGGCACTGTTTTTGCCGCTTTCAGCCTCTACACGCTCCATATAAATCCCCAAGAGCCGCATGGCAATATTCTTTTCCCGAACAATTTTATCTGCCAGCGTACCCAGTCCGTCGATAAACTGCACCTGCTCCAGTCCGTCGGTGCCGAGACCGTTTTTGAGATCATTGCGATAAAAGAAGAGTGCATCGGCCAAGCGGGGTTTGAGGACACGTTCATTCCCGGCGATTATCTTGGAGTAATCCTCGGTATGGGCATTGGAAACGACGACAAACTTGTTGGAAATTTGACCGTGTTCAAAGACCGGGAAGTAGCGCTGATGCTCTTTCATGGAGGTCATAATCACTTCCGGAGGAAGCTCCAAAAATGCTGCATCAAAACTGCCGAGCAGTGCCTGGGGGTTTTCGGTAATGGCCACAACCTCTGCCAGCAAAGCATCATCGCGTTCGATGTGCAGGCCGCTGTCCCGCTCAATATCATCAAACGCTTCCAGAACCAATGCTTCGCGTTTTTTGGGGTCAAGGACCACACCGCCATCCGCCAAAATCTGTTCATAGTCATGAATATGCGTCACCTCGAGGGGCATTCGCGATACCATACGGTGACCATAGGTCTGGGTGCCGGAGTGGACACCCATGATCGTCACATCCACACTGACTTCCCCCAGTCGCACCTGCAGCCAGCGTATCGGACGAATAAACTCTTCACTGCGACTGCCCCAGCGCATCATTTTACCAAAGGGCATTGCAGCGATCCATGCATGGATCATCGCGTCCAGCAGTGTGGCAGTGGGTGCTCCTTTTTCTTCTTTTTTGAAGTACAGGACTTCTCTGCCGCCTTTGTTGATGCGGCCCAGCGCATCCACACCGACACCACATTTGCGGGCAAAACCCAGGGCTGCCGGGGTGGGCTCGCCCCCCTTGAAAGCCGCCTGCACCGGAGGACCTGCAAGCTCCGTGATGCTGTCAGCCTGTTGAACGGGCATGGCGTCCGAGCGAAGCACCAGGCGTCTCGGCGTATAGAGAAACTCGAAATGACTCTGCAGCCGATATGCATTCAGCAATGTCTGCCAAGACTGTTCAATGGTGCTGATGATTTTCAATAAGGGAATCGCCGGCAATTCTTCGACACCGATTTCGATTAGCAAGGGGTGTGTCATGTAGCATCCTGATGGGTAGATATATTCATGGGATTTTATCTAAATGTTGGTAAGAGACACCGCCAAAGAGAAACGTGCCGTGTTACGGACCGATTAAAATGACGCTTGGGGGCCGATGCAGGGGGCTGTGAAGATTGTCTTTAACGTAAAATGATATATAATAGGCGACCGGAATTTAAACAACAGCACACAAAGGATTCTCGCGATGGAAAATAAGCGGAAAAATTATGTCGGTATCACCTTTTGGGAATACGAAATCACGTTGGCCAGAAAAATGCTGGACACCCTCCGTACCACGGTAGAATTCCTGTATTATCTCATGGATCACCGGAGCAAAACCCCTTTTTCCATGATCCTCATCACCTCGGAAAAATTACAGTCCATCAATGAACTTCAGCGGATGAAACGGGGGAGTGACCTGCTGTTTGAGTTGGACAAAGAGCATGGAGCCTATGTTTTTATTTGTCAAGCCACCGATCAGGCCGGAGGGGAGCAGTATGCTGAAATCCTCCTCAGCGGCATCCGAACCCACCGGGTCATTGACGATATTTATTGTGTGCTGACCACATTCACCTCGACACAATACAGCATTCAGGATGTCATTTTCAAAATGGTTGAAACATATATCCATACACGCAAAGTCGGTCAGTCCGGTGAAGTCATCATCAGTGACCTTGCCGATGATGATGCGCTGCCCAAAGAGAGTACCCTGGGATAAAGAGGCGCTGTCGGCATGATCCCATTGCAGTATCAATACCGGCAAGCTGCTGCTTATCCCCCATTACCGCTCAGGTGCAGTCCGACAACCCCGACAATGATCAGCACGATGCTGCCCAGCTTGACAAAGCTGGCGGGCTCCTTAAAAAGATAAATCCCCACCACCGTAATCAATGCAGTGCCGATGCCTGACCAGATTGCATATGCCATGCTCATATCAAAACGCTTCAGCGCCATCGTCAATGCGGCCAGCGAGAGAAGATAGAGCACCGTCATGGCGACCGACGGCCCTGTTTTGGTAAACCCTGCCGAGAGTTTCATTGACGTCGTACCCGCCACCTCAAAGATAATGGCCGCCATGAGATAAATCCAGTGCACCGTGGCCTCCTAAATACCGTCTTCCTCGACGCGTCCCTCATAGCGGGCACGGAGCCAGCGATCTATCGGATAGATCAAGCGATAAATAATCGGCACGACCAGTAGCGTCAAAAACATCGAGCTCACCAGCCCGCCGATCACCGCCACAGCCATAGGAGCCTTGGTTTCGGCACCAAATCCGTTGCCCAGTGCCAGAGGAAGCATCGCGAACACCATCGCAATGGTGGTCATCAGAATGGGGCGGAGACGTTGTGTTCCTGCTGCAATCAGGGCTTCGGTCGCTCCGCGCCCCTCGGCCAGCGCTTCATTGGCAAAATCGACGAGCAGGACGGCGTTTTTTCCCACCATCCCCATCAGCAGAATAAATCCGATCATCACAAAGAGGCTGAAGTGGTATCCGGTCAGATAGAGGGCAACCATCACCCCCATGATACTCATCGGAAGCGCCACCATAATGATGATCGGCTGAATCAGCGACTCGTAGAGGATTGCCAGGATAATAAACATCAGAATAATCGACAGCTTCACCGCCATGACAAATGCATTGGCTGTTTTGACCATTTCAGAGGCAAATCCGGTAAATCGGTAGTGAACCCCTTTGGGGAGCAGTGCGCCGATCCCCTTTTCTGTATAGGCCACGGCGCCGCCAAGGTCAAGCCCAAACAGGTCTGACGAGACGGTCACCTGACGCAGGCGGTTGTAATGATTGATGGATGCAACCGAATGACCGGGGACAAAGCGGACCAATCCATCGAGGTACACCATATGGCCGTTGCGGGCACGCAGTTGGATGCGCTTGATGTCGTCGATGCTAACCCGATGCGCATCATCGAGACGCAGTGTAATATTGTACTGTTTTCCTTTTTCTTCGAAGTGGGAAATTTCAATATCGCTTGAAAACGCAATCGAAATTGCCTGAGCAATCTGTGAAGCACTGATTCCGAGGCGCTGGGCATTGGTCCGGTTGATGACAATGTCAATCTGCGGCAGACCGGCAGCCAGATTGCTGTCAATGTCAACAAAGCCTTTTTTCTGGGCCAAATACGCCATCAGTTTTGTTTTGGCGGTGTGCAAATCGTCGAACGAATCGGAAGTCAGGACAATTTGGTACGGCACCGTAGCGCCGGTCCCCTTGACGCTGGGGATGGCTGCAGCTTTGACAAGCATTGTATCGCTTTGAAAGGATTTGAGCCGGTTCCGGACCTGCTGGATCACTTCCTCCTGACCCAGTGTCCGTTTGGACTTGTCCACCAAATGGGCATAGATCAGGGCTTTGTTCTTCTCCCGGGTTGTATTGTAGGCTACCGTCAGCGTTGTGGTGTCCACATTGGGATCCGCCCGGACGCGCTGCTCGATCGCCTGGGCACGGCGGATCATGGCATCGAGTGAAATCCCCGGCCGGGCACGCACCTTGACTTCAAACTCCGATTTGTCCTCTTTGGGGATGAAATCCATTCCGATCTTTGGAAACAGCGTCAGACTCCATACCATCGATCCCAGTGCCACAATCAACACCAAAACCCAATGGCGGAGCGTCAAACGGAGTGTCCACGCATACAGGCGCTCGATCCCACGAAAAAACGGTTCCGTCCAATCATAGAATACACTCGCTTTTTTGCGCAGAACGCGGGCACTGAGGCTTGGAACAAACGTCATGACAACCGTATAGGAGATCACCACGGCAAAAGCAATGGTCATGCCGAAAGCTTTGAAAAACTGACCAACAAGACCGCTCATATTGGAAACCGGAAGAAAAACCGCCAATAACATGGCCGAGATGGCAATCACCGGAAAGGCCATTTCCCGGGTCCCCACCACGGCTGCCTCAAATGCCCTCAGGCCGGCTTCCATCTTTTTGTAAATATTTTCAATGACCACGATGGCATCGTCGATGATGATCCCGATCGCCAATGTCAGGGCAATCAGGGTTGATTTGTTGAGGCTGTATCCCATGAGATCCATCAGGGCAATGGTGCCGAGGATGGAGGTCGGAAGTGACAGGGCCGAGACCAGCGTGATGGTGCCGTTGCGCAAAAAACCAAAAACAATAAA
>CAZRUT010000072.1:0-6073 GCA_964603215.1 uncultured Nitratifractor sp. | reverse complement strand
CGCGATGTGGCGTTGTCCCGATCGAAAACAGTTTCAACGGCATTGTCAGCGACACCATTTCATGTCTGAGTGACTATAATCTCAAAATCATTGCCGAAGTGATGATCGATATTCACCATGTTTTTGCCACCCGGGC
Source organism: uncultured Nitratifractor sp. (assembly GCA_964603215.1). GTDB lineage: Bacteria > Campylobacterota > Campylobacteria > Campylobacterales > Sulfurovaceae > S017-3. The sequence continues at coordinate 5,937 of CAZRUT010000072.1, read as the reverse complement.
AGAGCATGCCCGCATGATCAAACGGATCTACTCCAAAGACATTGCGTTTGGACAATGTAAACATTTTCTGGAAGATTTTGGGTTTGACGAGGTGGAGCAAATTCCCGTCGAATCCACCGCCAAAGCAGCACAATTGGCGCTGGCAGATCCCGAATCGGCAGCCATTTGTGCCGAAGTCGCTTCAAAAATGTATCAATTGCCGATCCTCTACAGCAACATTGAAGACCAGGGAGAGAACCGAACACGCTTTTTTGTGATCAGTGATTTCGAAAATGCCCCCAGCGGCAACGATAAAACCACTATCTTGGTGCGCCTCCCCAATCGTCCGGGCGCCTTGGTCGATTTTCTCCTCGATTTTCGGGAGGAGTTGATCGATTTGACCAAAATCAAATCCCATATCGTCGAGGGAGTATCGATCTTTTTTATTGAATTCGACGGCCACAAAGAGGATGAAAAAATTAAGCGCATCTTTGCCAAACATTCCACGTCGATCAAATTGCTTGGTTCGTATGTCAAGGAGGCTGATGATGTATAAAAAAAATAATCGAGGGAAGAACACGCATGCACTTTAACCCCACTTTGGACCAAATACAAACCTACGAAGCGGGCAAGCCGATTGAGCTGGTCGTGCGGGAATTCGGCATTGCGCCCGAAGCAGTTGTCAAACTTGCTTCCAATGAAAATCCCATCGGAACCAACCCGGCCGTTGCCCGTGCCATTGCCGCGCATGCCGATCAGGCCCACCGGTACCCCGATGACAGCATGTATGCACTCAAAGAAGCGCTGGCGACACGCTTCGGAGTGGGCAAAGAGCACATCATCATCGGTGCCGGGAGTGATCAGGTGCTGGAGTTCATTTCCCGAGCCAAACTCAATCAGGACAGTACGGTGCTGATGAGTCAGGTGACGTTTGCCATGTATGAGATCTATGCCCGACAAATGGGCGCTGGCGTTATCCGCACCTCCGGCTATGAACATACGGCAGACACGTTTGTCCCATTGATGGAAGCCTATGTGCCGGATATTGTATACCTGTGTACCCCCAACAACCCTACCGGCGACGCGATGACCCGAGAAGAAGTGCTGCGAATCATTGCAGCGGCTGATCCGGATACACTGGTGGTTGTTGATGGGGCCTACATGGAGTATGCAGCGGCAAAAGATCCGGCTTACCGCATTGAACCGGCTGATCTGCAGCCATATCCGAACGCAATTTACCTCGGTACCTTTTCCAAAGCGTACGGATTGGGAGGGATGCGGGTCGGATACGGGATTGCATCCCCTGAAATTATCCAGGCCCTGTATAAAATGCGTCCACCCTTCAATATCACGACCCTCTCGCTGGTCGCCGCCATCGAAGCGAGTCGGGATGTGGCATTCGTGCACGACACCATTGCATTGCACCAGCAGGAGATTGTCCGCTACGAAGCTTTTGCAGCAGAGCACGGAATTGACACCATTCCAAGCTACACCAATTTCATTACATACCGGTTTGATGCATCGCGTGATGCTGCTTCCGTATCCGAAGCACTCTTGCGGCACGGAGTGATTGTCCGCAGCCTGGTTGTCTATGGGCTCAACGCCATTCGGATTACCGTGGGGACTGCTGCGCAGAACGATCGACTCTTTTCGGTATTGGATGAGGTGCTTTCGTGAAAGAGGCACGCATCATCTTTGCTGACGATATGGCAGATCTCGAACCCCTGCCATTGGACGATTTTAGCCGATTCAAAGAAAAAGTCATTATGATTAACACCTTGAAAGGGCTTCTTGCGCACACCGACAAAGCTACGTTCAAACATATTGCCAAGAAAGAAGGGCCGCACATGACTGCCACAAGCCTCAAACATGCACTGGAGACCATCGTCGATCGGGCGATCAAGCGAGTAGAACCATGAATCTAAAAAACAAAAGTACAGAGGAATTGAAAGAGCTGGCGGAAAAGATTCGTCAACGCATTCTTGAAGTTGTCAGCCAGACCGGAGGCCATTTGAGCTCGACACTGGGCGCGACAGACCTGATCATAGCGATGCATGCCGTATTTGATGTGGCACGGGATCCGTTTTTGTTTGATGTTTCCCATCAGGCGTATGCGCACAAGCTGATTACGGGCCGCTGGGATGACTTTGAATCGTTGCGTCAGTTTGAAGGGATGTGCGGCTATACCGATCCGGACGAATCACCGCATGACTATTATAAAGCCGGCCACAGTTCAACATCCATTTCTTTGGCGGTCGGCGCCGCCAAAGCCATTGCACTCAAAGGAGAGACGGATCGAACGCCCGTCGCTTTTATCGGTGATGGGAGTATGAGTGCAGGGATGGTGTACGAAGCACTGAATGAGCTGGGAGAACGCCAGCTTCCGGTGGTCATCATCCTCAATGACAATGAGATGAGCATCTCAACACCCATCGGTGCCGTGAGCCGCTACCTCTCCCGCACGATGTCGGGTCCGGTGTACAGCAAAATCAAAAAAGTCGTCAAAGAGGGCCTCCACTCTATTTCGGCAGACGGCACTGCGTATGTGCTCAAACGGATCGATGAGTCGCTGCGGATTTTGACGCCGGGTTTGCTGTTTGAAGAGTTGGGCATCAAATATATTGGCCCCATCGACGGACATGATATCGAACAGATCCAAAAAACCCTTGCGATTGCCAAAGGGATGCAGCGCCCCGTGATCGTCCATGCCCAAACCACCAAAGGAAAAGGCTACGAAATGGCCGAAGGGGCTGAACAGAGCAAAGAAAAGTGGCACGGCGTGGGGGCATTTGATCTGGCCAATGGCCGGGCGATCAAAAAAGGCGGCACCAAGCCAGCCACAGCAATTTTTTCTGATGAGCTGGTTGCGCTGGCCGAACGCCACCCCAATATCGTCGGGGTAACGGCTGCCATGCCCAGCGGTACGGGTTTGAATGCTGCGATCAAAAAATTTCCCGACCGCTTCTGGGATGTGGCGATTGCGGAACAGCACGCTGTGACATCCATGGGGCCGTTGGCCAAAGAGGGATTCAAGCCGTTCTGCACCATCTATTCGACCTTTTTGCAGCGGGGATATGACCAGGTGATCCACGATATTGCTCTGATGGATTTGGGTGTTGTGTTTGCCATGGACCGTGCAGGCATTGTCGGCGAGGATGGCGAGACGCATCAGGGGGCGTTTGACATTTCTTTTTTGCGTGCCATTCCCAATATGACGCTGGCTGCACCCTACAACCGTACCAGCATGCGCAAAATCATGGCGTTTGCCGTCGGGTACAACCACCCGTTTGCGTTTCGTTATCCGCGCGGCACGTTTATGGCTGCCGACGCCGAAACACCGGATTATGTTTTGGGAAAAGGACACATACTCCACCATGGTAGCGCGATCGCTTTGATTGGATACGGCAACGGCGTCGGGCGGGCACTCCAAACAGCCGAGTGGATGCAGGACGACCCTACGATTGTTGATTTGCGGTTTGTCAAGCCGCTCGACGAAGCGTTGTTGGGCGAATTGGCCATGCACCATCGCCGCTGGTATGTTTTCAGTGACAGTGCGGCCATGGGCGGTGTGGGCTCTGCGCTGACTGAATGGCTGGCCGCAATGGGGATTCGGGATGTGCAGGTTCACACCTTTGAGTATCCCGATACGTTCATTCGCCACGGCAATACCCACCTTGTCGAAGAATCATTGGGACTTTTGCCCGAACAGTTGGCCAAAACCATCGAAAATCAACGTTACTAAAAGGTTAGTTTGTTATGTACAGAGAATATATTTTTACCAGCGAATCGGTCACCGAGGGGCATCCCGACAAAATGGCCGACCAAATCAGCGATGCGATTCTTGATTACATTATTGCACGTGATCTGCGCGCACGGGTGGCATGCGAAACCATGCTCAGTAATGGTTTTTGTGTCATTGCCGGAGAGCTCAAAACCACTGCCTATGCCCCCATGCAGGAAATTGCCAGAGACGTGGTACGGGAGATTGGCTATACCGATGCCAACTTTGGATTTGATTATCGCAGTGCCGGGGTCCTGAACGGTGTGGGGGAGCAGAGTCCGGACATCAATCAGGGGGTTGACCAGCAATCTGGCGAAACGGGTGCCGGCGACCAGGGATTGATGTTCGGGTATGCATGCAATGAGACACCGGAATTGATGCCGCTGCCGATTTCGTTGGCCCACAAAATCACTGCAAAGCTGGCTGAAGTGCGCAAAAACGGCACACTGCCCTATCTGCGTCCTGACGGAAAAGCACAAGTGAGTGTTCGATACCGGGACGGGAAACCGGTTGCGGTCACGACGGTGGTCGTTTCAACCCAGCACAGTCCCGATATTGATCAGGACACTTTGCACCGGGACGTACTGGCGGAAGTGATCCGCGAAGTGATCCCTTCGGAACTGTTGGCCGAGGATGTTGTGTATCATATCAACCCAACCGGCCGTTTTGTTATCGGCGGTCCCCAGGGTGATGCCGGACTGACCGGGCGCAAAATTATTGTGGATACCTACGGCGGCTCGTGCCCGCACGGCGGCGGAGCGTTTTCGGGGAAAGATCCGACCAAGGTCGATCGATCGGCTGCATATGCCGCCCGTCATGTCGCCAAAAATCTTGTTGCTGCCGGCGCAGCCGATCGCATCACAATCCAAATCGCCTATGCCATCGGTGTCGTCGAGCCGGTGTCCATTATGGTTGATACGCACGGAACCGGTGTGGTGGACGAAGCAAAGATCGAAGCATGTGTCGCGGCGCTGTTCGATTTGACGCCGGCCGGCATTATACGGGATTTGGATTTATTGCGTCCGATTTATCGAAAAACAGCTTCTTATGGACATTTTGGACGGGAAGATGTGGACTTCAACTGGGAAAAAATTGACAAAGTAGATGCGATAAAATCTTACTTGTCTCTTTGATTTTCCTCCTTTTCCCGGAGATTAAAGAAGGGTTTAAAAACCTTGTGATATAGTGTGATTTACCATAAAATACAAGGAGTAAAAAATGGCAGTAATCATTACGGATATCTGCATTAGCTGTGCAGCATGTATTGACGAGTGTCCGGTTGAGGCAATTGTGGATGAGGACGATAACCCAACCGGAGAAGATATTTATTATGTCTATGCCGACAAGTGCGTCGAGTGTGTCGGATATCATGATACACCTGCATGTGCCGAAGCATGTCCTACAGAGGGCTGTATTCAGTGGAGCGATGTTGTAGATGGCCAGCCTGCTTCTGCAAACCGTGGCGAAAAAGGAACCCCGGTTATTGACGACTGATACTGTGCCCCTCCCCGTGATGGCGGGCGCGCACCGCCATCATCCCTCTCGATCTGTTTAATACTCATTTAACATTCCTTTGGATAGAATTCCGGCCGACATGTCTGTGTGCCCTCCTGTTTTCGGATCATCGGACACAATATTTACAAGGAATATCCCCATGGAACAAACCCTCTCCATCATCAAGCCTGATGCCGTAGCCAAAAATGTTGTCGGTGCGATTCTCTCCCGTTTTGAACAGGCAGGATTGCGCATTGCAGCGACCAAAAAAATCCAATTAAGCCGTGCTGATGCCGCGGCATTTTATGCCGTACATGCTGCGCGCCCTTTCTTTGACGAACTGGTCGCGTTTATGACGTCCGGTCCTGTGGTGGTCACAGTGCTCGAAGGCGACAATGCTGTGGCAAAAAACCGTGAGCTGATGGGGGCGACCAACCCCAAAGAGGCGGCCCCAGGTACCATCCGTGCCGATTTTGCCGAAAGCATTGATGCCAATGCCGTCCATGGCAGTGATTCGCTGGAAAATGCTGCCATCGAAATCAACTTCTTTTTTGCGCAGCGGGAAATCTGCTAACAACGTGGATGTTGCGTTTCGCAAAATAGGGGCAACCCCAAAACCCTTTTCCGTGCGCCATCATGCGGTGACCATGGAGGGGAACTTGCAGCGAACGGACGTGCATTTT
>CAZRUT010000071.1:3638-6124 GCA_964603215.1 uncultured Nitratifractor sp. | reverse complement strand
CTCCGGCTTCACGCACCTCGATTGGCTCTCCAATGCAGTACATAATTTCATAGTTTCGGTCTTTAAAGAACGTAAATTTTTCGGCAACCTTCTCCTGCGTCTCTCCCATAAGCATCCGGCGCTCACTGTGGCCGATCAGCAGCGTGCGGATCCCAAACTCCTCCAGCTGCTCCATCCCAATCTCGCCCGTATAGGCCCCTTGCATCTGCGGATAGGCATTTTGGGCCCCGAGGATCACCGGGCGGTGCGACCCCATCAGGGCGGTTGCGGGAGGAAAAACATAAACATCGTGCCGAACATCGGCTTCCACCATACGATCGTGGAGCCTGTGGACATAGTTCCAGGTTGAAACCCGTGTGTGGTTCATTTTAAAATTGGCAGCAAAAATCATCGCTCATCCTTCTCGTCCGGACACATCAGTGCATCCATTCCCGGCAGGGTCTCCCCTTCGATCAGTTTCAAACTGGCACCCCCGCCGGTACTGACAAAGGTCATCTCGTCCACATCGTCGGCCCGCTGTGCCACATCGGCCGTATCACCGCCTCCGACCACCGTGGTAGCATGGGTCTCGGCAATATAATGCGACACTTTGATGGAGCCTTTTGCGAACTTGTCCATTTCATATACTCCCATCGGGCCGTTCCAGATAATGGTCTGGGCATCATTGAGCGCCTCCCGAAAAAGGCGTGTCGATGCCGGCCCGATATCCAGCCCCATCCAGTCGGCCGGTATCTCCTGCACCGGAAGAAATTTGGTCGGAGTATTTTCGTCCAATTCCGGAGCCACCACCACATCGACGGGCAAATAAAATTTTACGCTGTGCTGTTGGGCTTTTTTCATGATATTGCGTGCCTCATCAATCAAGTCCTCTTCGACCAGCGAATGGCCAATCTCGTACCCCTGGGCTTTGAGGAACGTAAACGCCATTCCGCCCCCGATGATCACTTTGTCCACTTTATCGATCAGCCGGGTCAGGGCTTCGAGTTTGCCGGAGACCTTGCTGCCGCCCACAACGGCAACGAACGGACGCGTGGGATTGTTCAGGACCCGACTAAAAAAATTCACCTCTTTGGCCAACAAAAAGCCGGCTGCCCGATGATCGCAGTCAAAATACTCCGTGATGGCATCGATGGAAGCATGGCGCCGGTGGCAGGCACCAAAGGCATCATTAATATAAATATCGGCTATATCGGCAATTTTTTCGGCAAAGGCCGGGTCATTGGCCGTCTCGCCGGCATCAAAACGGAGATTTTCCAAAAGCAGAACATCGCCTGCTTCCATCGAAGCCGCTATGTTCCGTGCCGCATCGCCAACGACCTCGCCGCTCCCGGATGTATCAAAAAACACATGCTCTTTGATTTTGAGCAGTACATCCAGGCGTTTATAAACATCGAATAATGAAAATTTCGGATCAAACACCCCGGCTTCGGGGCGTTCATAATGGGAGCCGAGCACCACTTTGCATTCATGGTCGATGCAGTAGCGGATCGTCTGGAGCGCCGCCCGGATACGGCGGTCGTCGGTGATGTTGCCGAATTCATCTTTCGGGACGTTAAAGTCACAGCGGATAAAAACGGTTTTACCGTCAATCTCAATGTCACGGAGTGTTTTCACGCGCCTTCCTTAATGTTAGGGTGATAGAATATAAAAATATTTTACATGATTTGAGGTTATCGCTTGATTAACATACACTCTGACGCAGGCGCGCGTCCTGTCGCTGCATGGTACGGAGGAAGTTTCGACCCTCCGCACCGCGGACACCAACAGATCGTCGATCGCCTGGTTGCCCTGCCGTACCTCGATCGGGTAATTGTCACACCGGCCTATCTCAATCCGTTTAAGCATGATGCCCTTGCTTCTGCCGAGCAGCGCCTTGTCTGGTGCCAGACAATTTTTGACGAACCCAAAGTCGTGATCGATCCGGGAGAGGTCCGCGCCCAGAGGCCTGTCTATTCGGCCGATACCCTCGCGCGTCTCAATCAGAAATACGACGTGCGTTATATTGCAATCGGGTCCGACAATTTAGAAGCGATTGAATCCTGGCACAATTTTGATCACATCAACCGTGCCGTCGTCTGGCTGGTTTTTGAGCGCAAGGGATATGATTCGGGATACGAAAAACTCAGAAAGTTTCTCCGCTTCCCCCTCAAAGTGCCCATCAGCTCACGGATCATTCGCGCCCGGAAAACAACCGATGATATTGATAAAAAAATCGCACACAGTGTGCACACCACGCTCACAAAAGGAACACCATGACCCTCCAAAACCGCACCCGCACCATCGTCGAAATTCTCGACAACAAAAAAGGCACGCAAATCGAGGTATTTGATTTGGGAGATACCGACTACATTGCCCAGGCAGTTGTTCTGGCCAACTCCCTCGGAGGCAAGCATACCATCGCACTGCTGGACCACCTCAAAAAAGAGCTCAAACCGGCAGGGGAAACTTTTTATGCGACCGATGAGGCCGAAGAGTGGGTTGTGGCC
>CAZRUT010000071.1:0-3628 GCA_964603215.1 uncultured Nitratifractor sp. | reverse complement strand
GTGTGGCCGACCCCTCGGACATAATCGTGCACACCACGTGCCCGGAAAACAGCCACAGCGATGCACTGGAAACGTTACTCGGGGAATTGAAACGGGGAAAACGTCAATAGGAAATGATTGCATGCATAGGCCAAAGCGGTTTTTAGAACGAATCATAGCGTGATCCTTCGAGAAAGTTCAAACCAACAAGCAGCGCAACGGTTCCAAGCGGGAGAAGAAAAGCCCACCACACATATGTCCGACGCCACAGATACAGGAGCAGTGCTGCCCATGCTGCAATGATCAAAAGATAATGCACGGCAAAAAGCGGCACAATACTCCGCATCGTCATGCCTGCGGTTGCGAGAGTGGCAATCCACACAAAGGTGGCAGAAGCGATCAGACTTTTGCGTCCGTCACGGTGATGATAATAATCCCATCCGATCAAGACCACCGTTACCAAAAGCCATAGCAGAATTTTTCCCTTCATGTTTTCTCCTAAAGGCGTTCCAAAACACCGATTCCCAACAATGCCAATCCCATTCGGATCGTCTCGGCCGTCATGGTAGCGAGTTGCAAACGACTCTGACGTACCGGATCGGCTACGGTCTCTTTGAGGATCGGGTTGGTTTCGTAAAATTTCATGAAACGGGTTGCCAGCTCATAGAGATACTGCGCAATGTAGTGCGGCAGCGACTCTTCGGCCGCGCGCAGCAACATTTCCTCAAACTGCAGCAACTTCAGCGCCAGCGCCCGCTCCGCGTCGGTTTGCACACTTATGGTGCCTTCTACCGTGCCGTCATGGCGGCGAAGGATCGATTGGATGCGCGCATAGGCATACTGCAGATACAGCGATGTATTTCCCTCAAAGCGCAACATCTTGTCCAGGTCAAAAATATAATTGGAGGTACGATGGACAGAGAGGTCGGCATACTTCACCGCGCCAATACCGACAATCTCTGCGATGCGGTTCAGTTCCCGGTCATCATATTGATCCCGCTGGGTAATGGCAGCTTTCGCCTGGACGACTGCTTCATTGAGCAAGTCAATCAGCTTGACCGTTCCACCATCTCGGGTTTTGAACGGGCGGCCGCTTTTGTTCAGCATCATCCCGAAGGAGACATGCTCCAGTTGCGTATCGGGATGGGCGAAGCCAGCCAAATGTGCGACGGCAAACAGTTGACGGAAATGTCCTGCCTGTCGGGCATCCACAACATAGCTGATCCGCTGCGCACCCAGGGTATGGACCCGATAGCGAATCGCCGCCAGATCGGTTGTCGCATAGAGGTATCCTCCGTCCCGCTTTTGGACAATAAACGGGTGTGAATCTTCCGGAAGAAACACGCACTGTGCCCCGTCACTGCGTGTCAACAGCCCCCTGTCATTCAGGGTGTCAACCGTATCGGACAACTGAGCATTGTATCGGCTCTCCGCCGCGACGTCATCTCGTGTCAATTGCACGTCAAGCTTGTCATATATTGCTTCACAGTGCTCCAGAGATGTGTCGATAAACATCTTCCACAGCCCAAGACAATGGGGGTCGCCACTTTGCAGTTTGACTACATATTCCCGCGATCGGTCGGCAAACGCTTCATCCGCATCAAAACGCTTTTTGGCATCTTGATAAAACTGCTCCAGATCGCTGAGACTCCCCTGCCCGTCTTCATGCATCTCTTCGAGATAGGCAATCAGCATCCCAAACTGCGTCCCCCAGTCCCCAATATGATTTTGGCGAATCACCGTATCGCCGAGAAATGCAAAGAGGTTGGCCAGTGTATCGCCGATGATCGTGGAGCGCAGATGGCCGACATGCATCTGCTTGGCCATATTGGGACTGGAATAATCCACGACGACTTTGACCGGCTGTGCCACCCGTTCGACCCCCAAACGGGGATCGGCGATCACGGAGGTAAGTGCCCGTGAAATCCATGCAGTGTCCAGCCAGATATTGACAAAACCGGGCCCGGCCACTTCGCACCGTGCGATCATGCCTTCGGCGGGAATATGTGCCACGATGGCTGCTGCGATCTCACGCGGGTTGCGGTTGAGGGCCTTGGCTAGTCCCATAGCCCCGTTGTACTGGTAGTCACCAAACTCCGGCTTGCTTGCTTCGCTGACGGCAATATTTTCTGCTGGAATATTGGCATTTACGAGTGCATCGGAAAGGACCTGGTTGAGTTGTTCGCGTAGTTTCATCACATCACTTTTGTTGAGATGGTGCGCCCCATGAAGCGGTGGGGCAGTGCCCGAAGGATCCGGGCCGGGGTATTATGCTTTTGTTGGTTCGCTCACGGCTTCTGAAACCTCTTCGGCTGCTTTATTGGCCGAATCTTCAAGTTCTTTGGCTTGTTCTGCAACCGGTGCATCGTCTTCGTTGACGGCTTTTTTGAAATCTTTGATTCCTTTACCGAGCCCTTTGGCAAGCTCCGGTATTTTTTTGCCGCCAAAAAGCAGCAAAACGACTCCAACAATCAAAACCAGCTCCCATCCGCCTGGCATACCCATCGTTCATCCTTTGTGAATCCGCCGCGAGAGGGCTGATCCGGTTTTATGTGGCGTTATTATACTCGAAATAGTTTAAGGGCGCCCCGAGGGCACTTCCGTTGGGGCACTTAGCCAAGACTGCGAAAGGGTGCCTATCATAGGCAAAAGCTGGGAATGTTGTGCGTATTACCTATTCGAATTGTTAGAGGTGCCCTTTATATGTGTGGCGATCCAAGCCATGCCTGCACCAGTGCAATCCGCGCTGTTCTCCCCGGCTTGAGGCGTGCCGTATTGGCCAGGGCGACAAATGCTTCGACAGCCGCCTCGATGGTATCATTCAGGATCACATAGTCAAATTCATGAATGGCCTGGATCTCCTCCTGGGCGTTGTGTAGCCGCCGCTGAATGGCAGCATCGCTTTCTGTCGATCGGTCCCGAAGCCGCCGCTCCAGTTCGGTCAGAGACGGGGGGGTAATAAACGCCGATGTAATCCGATCCCCCATCAAATCACGTGCCAGTCGATGCCCCTGCACATCAATATCGAAGAGCACCAACTTTCCCTCGGAAAGCGCCTGCTTGACCGGCACAAGCGACGTACCGTAATAGTGGCCATGGACCTGAGCATACTCCAAAAATTCACCTGCTGCGATCCCCGCTTCGAATGCCGCCCGGGTAATAAAATGGTATTCCACCCCATCCTGCTCGCCTTTACGGGGTGCGCGGGTTGTCGATGAGATGGAAAAGTAGTACGGCTCGATGCGCGGAGCTGCCGCCCGAATGATCGTGCTCTTGCCTGCTCCACTGGGGCCGGAAAGGATCAGGATTGCCCCGCCCATCACAACACCTCGGGAAAGACAATTTCTATGCGTACCGTGGCCCCTTTGAGCAGTTTGCGTATGTCTTTGGGGCGCATCGTGCGCAGCGCATCGATCAGTTCTTTTTGGCGATCGCTCTGCTGCGCCGCTTCATCGATCATGGATTCCGCCAGATTTTCTTCAGGAACAATTTCCATCCCCTCTTCCTCGAGCAGGGCTTTGATCGTTTCGATTTCATCCAGATTCAGCACCTCGGTTTCGGCATGATAGGGAGATAGTTGGTTCTTTTTTTTTGCTTTGTTCTTTTTCTTTTTTTTCTGGGCAATATCGGGCACAACCGGTGATGCTTC
>CAZRUT010000070.1:0-6151 GCA_964603215.1 uncultured Nitratifractor sp. | reverse complement strand
TGCTCGGCTCCCGGGAAAAAGTATGGTACGGTGGTGCGCCCCTGCTGGATCGATACCGCCTGGATATCCCCCTCGTCTATCAGCCCACGGCCCAACAGCAGTGGCGCCTCAACTTCTCTGCTGCAGCAACGCGTTTTGCCGCCACGGCGCATCAGGATATGGACAGCAACCGATGGGAACTCAGCGGCGCCTATGCGTGGACCGTCAATCCGGACGTCAGCGAGCGAATCGAATGGTACTATGCCAAAGAGCGCAAACTCCGCGGAACACGTGCCGACATCGCACACGATACATATGGTGTGGTGTGGCGCTCTTCGTATCACCTCACATCCGAAAATACCCTGACGCTGGATATCGGCATGGCGCACAAAAGCTACATCGAAAAAGCACTGACGCTTGCCGTGCGAAGTGACACCCGCTGGACCATGGATGTGGCGCTGCATCACCGCCTGGACGCACACACGGACCTGGCCGTAATGTACAGCGGCATCGAAAACCGATCGACACTCGAAGCTTATACATTCAGAAGCCACACCCTGGCGGTCCGGCTTTCCAAAACATTTTAGGAGGAACAACCATGCACAAGACAGCCCTGCGCGTTTTGCTGGGGATACTGCTCTGCCCCATAATCCTGTGGAGCGCCATCGGCGTTGTCCAGCAACGCCACGGTTCGGCCCATATTGTGCGGGGAACCCAGCGCATCCCGGTTGCCAAAGGAACCCGGATCGAACAGGGTGACATCCTCGAGACCGGCCGCACGGCATGGGTCCGGATACGCATGAACGACGGCACCCTGATCTCGGCCGCCAAAAATTCCCATTTGAAAATGAGCGATTTTGTCTACCACAAACCCCAAGACTCCAAAGCGACGTTCGATTTACTGAAGGGGCTTTTCAAAATCATTTCGGGCGGGATCGGCAAAATAGCCAAAAAGAAATTCCACGTCGTTGTCCCCGGCGGCACCATTGGGATTCGCGGAACGGAATTTTATGTAGATATCCGCCGTCGATACCCACGCATCTACTGTACCCGCGGTGCGATTCTTGCGCGAAATGCTTTTGGAGAAGTGGCGGTCCCTTCCGGTAGCCAAACCCAGATTCCGGCAGGGGTCCGTCCGGATCAGCCACACCCCTTCACCCGGAATCAAATCCGCGCGCTCATCCGAAACCTTACCGCACGCAACACGAAAAAAACACCCGGCACCCAGTCGCTGGTACGCAAAAGCAAAGGAGGGATTATTTCCGGAAATTCCCGCTCCACGACGCAACGCAAGCGCACACCGATACACATCGTGCCGACAGACCGGACCGAAGACGATCAGACACAACACCAAATCCGGGACACCCAGCGCAAAAAAATTCCCGACACGCCCGTCCACTGCCCCACACAGTAATCGATGGGAAAGGGTTTTGTCGCACTCATCCTCTGGGTGTTCATTTTGCTGTTTTTTGGCGTCACGTACTGGGCAGTGCCACAAATGTACCATGGCATCGAAGGACAAATCCGCGATACATTTTTTCTCTATCGCGGTGCCCGTCACCCCCGACACAATATTGTGATTGCCGACATCGACGAAAAGAGTCTTGCGGCACTGGGACAATGGCCCTGGAGCCGAAATCGCATTGCTCAGCTTTTGGTAAAAATCAAAAAACTGGGTGCACGTACTGTTGCACTGGATACTGTTTTTCCCGAACCGGACCGCACATCACCCCCGATAATATCCGGCAAAATACTTCCGGGGAATACTGCGGCAAAACACTATGATTTTCAGCTGGCCGAGGCAATTAAAAATACCAAGCCGGTCGTAGGTTTTGCTCTGGGATTGAACACCGGACTGACTGCCGCAGCGACCTGCAATCCAGAAGCAACCATGATTGAACAGGGCCCCCACGCACACGACAACATCTATCGGGCCCGCAGCATGATTCCCAATGTACCGATCATCCAATCGGCCCTGACTTACAGCGGATTTATCAATATGATTCCCGATGCATCCGGCATGCTTAGAAGTGCGCCATTGGTGATGCGGCTTGGGCGCACTCTTTATCCTTCGTTTGATCTGGAGGTACTGCGCAGCCTGCAAAAAACTTCCAGCATAACGGTGGCCTACGAAGCCGGAAAAGTCCAGACCATTACGATCGGCACCGTCCATATTCCTGTAGGCGACGATGCAACCATCACCATCAATTACCGTGGCGGCACCCGGACATACCCCTATATAAGTGTCGTAGACATTTTGCGTGGCCACGTTGCTCCCGATCTTTTCAAGGACGCCATCGTGCTGGTTGGTACATCGGCCGCCGGATTGGTCGATCTAAGGCCCACGCCGTTTTCCCGTGCGATGCCCGGCATCGAGATTCACGCCAACATCATCGACAACCTCCTCTCCGTCGATTTTCTGCAACAGCCGTATTGGACAGCAGGATTCAATGCCGTACTGTTTTTTCTGATTTTTTCAATCGCATTTATCCTCTTTCTCTTTCTCGATGCATGGTGGGTATTCTGGCTCTTTTTGGCATCGCTGTTTCTCGCCGTTCACGGAAGCATGTATGGATTGTTTCATGCCCATTTTCTCTTCAATGTCTTGTTGCCGTTCCTGGCGCTGGCCGTGGCACTTGTTTTTTCGATATGGATCAACTATTTCCATGAATCCAGACAAAAAAAACGGATCAAACGCGCCTTTGCCAAAAAAGTCTCTCCGTCCGTGATCGAAGAATTACTGGTGCGTGCCGACTCCGACATCCTCCAAAGCCAAAAGAAAACCGTCACGGTATTTTTCAGCGACATCCGAAACTTTACCCTGATGACCGAAGCATTGCAGTCACCGCAAAAACTCATTGAGCTCCTCAATGCCTACATCGCGCCGATGACCCGCATCATCGTCTCCCGCCAGGGGACCGTCGACAAATACATCGGAGATGCCATCATGGCGTACTGGAATGCGCCCAAGGAACTGCCCAACCATGCCGATGCCGCCGTGGGAGCGGCTTTGGAGCACATTGCGGCCCTGACGACACTCAACCAGACCCTTCAGGAGCAATTCGGTGTCGCAATTTCCATCGGCATCGGCATCCACACGGGCGAAGCAATCGTCGGAGAAGTCGGTTCGGCCGAACGCTCCGACTACACCGTGATCGGACACAGCGTCAATCTCGCTTCCCGCCTCGAAGGGCTCAACAAACGGTATGGCACCCGCATCATTATATCCGAACACACGAAAAATGCCCTCACGGAACGTTACGTATTGCGCAAATTGGCCAAAGTCCACTTTCGGGAATCCGATCCCATGGTGGCGATCTACGAAGTGCTGGGGCACGGAACACCCGACACAGCATTGCAGCGTGCGCTGGATGAATATCATCAGGGACTCAGCTATTTTTATGCAGCGCAATGGGAAAAAGCACATGCCGTCTTCGAAGCGCTCGACCGTAATCCGGAACAATCGTGCACGCTGTACCGCTATTACCGCGACCGCACCCAGGGCCTTTTGGGGCAGAATAAAGACACCGGAGACATTTTTGCTGAAATTTTGTAACCATAGCATCACTTTTTTTTAGTATAATGGTATAGGAGTTTTTATCGTTTGAGACAAAAAGGTTGTGGAATGGAGTATCTTTATGCTATAGGAACATCAGGCACATTGTCCAGCACCAAAGGGACAACGTGTTTCAAGGTTACGCACAACACCTTGATCGATGCCGGCAATGTGATGGCGGCACTGGAAGAAAACGCGATCAGCATCGAACACATTTACCTCACCCATGCGCATTTTGACCACATTGTTGACATTCCTGTTTTGTTGGATCTTTTTTACGGGAAACGAACCCGACCACTCCATATCCATGCTCTTCCGGAAACCATTCAGGCGCTGCAGGCGTCCCTGTTCAATGGACAGATTTTTCCGGACTACACCCAAATCCCACTGGCAGATCAGGCAGCCATGTCGTTGGTATACCACACCATCGCATACGGCACACCCTATCCTGTCTCCGATCATACCACCTTGATTCCGTTTGCAACAGACCATACGGTGGCCAGTTGCGGCTATGAAGTTCGTGGCAGAGAGAAATCCATCCTCATCACGTCCGATACACTTTCGCTGACACATGCCAAACAGATCATCCGGAACCATCCCGAAATCGAAACACTGATTACCGAGATTTCTTTTCCGTCACGTCACGAACAGCGGGCCATCGCTTCCAAACATTTGACCCCCAATCTGCTGCTGGAGGCATTGTCGGATTGTACACGCACCAACCTCAGAGTCCTCGTGACGCACCTCAAGCCCAGCTATCAGGACGAAATCCGGGACGAAATCAACAGCCAAAAGTTTTTTGGC
Source organism: uncultured Nitratifractor sp. (assembly GCA_964603215.1). GTDB lineage: Bacteria > Campylobacterota > Campylobacteria > Campylobacterales > Sulfurovaceae > S017-3. The sequence continues at coordinate 1,812 of CAZRUT010000070.1, read as the reverse complement.
TGGAACATCAGTATATTGGAAGATGGGGATGCAGTGCCGTTTGGCAACATGGAGATCAAGTCAACTGTGCACTCCATCAAAGAACAATACACCGCGCTTCTCAACACCGGCATCGCCCTGTCCGAAGAAAAAGATATCCGCAAACTTTCATCGCTGATCCTGAAAAATGCACGCTTGCTGACACGGGCCGATGCGGGCACCCTCTATGTCCGCTCCAAAGACCAAACCAAACTGGAATTTATGGCCGTACAGAACGATACCCTTCAGGAAGTGGATGCCGCTTTTTGGAACGACATACCGCTCTACCATGCTGACGGCAGAGAAAACCACTCACTTGTCGCATCATATTCTGCGCTCAATAAAATGCTGTGCAATATTGAAAACATCGATCACTCGTTTGGTAAAATCAGTTTTGAAGGAACGAAAAAATACGACCAAGAGAGCGGGTATGCGACACGAACAATGCTGGTCGTTCCGCTGCTCGATTACGAATCCAATCTTCTGGGGGTCCTGCAGCTCATCAACAAGCTTGACGACAACAACCGTGTCGTCCCTTTCGACCAAAAGGATGAAAAAATCATCAGCTCGCTGGGGTCGCAGGCTTCTCTGTTTCTGGTCGCACAAAAACTCATTACGGATATGGATTTATTGTTTGAGAGTTTCCTTGAGAGCATCACTGTAGCGCTGGACAAGAAATCGCCGCACATGAAAGGACACGTCAACCGGGTAGCGGACTTGACGCTCATGCTGGCCACAGCAATAGGGAACGATCAGGAAATGTTCCCCGATGTCTCTTACTCCGACATAGAACTCAAGACCATTGAAATTGCTGCCATGATGCACGATATTGGCAAAATCACAACCCCGATCTACATCGTGGACAAAGCCAAAAAACTGGAAGTGATTATGGACCGGATGGAATTGATCCGCTTGCGTTTTCAATTCCTCCAGTCCTCAAGGCTCGAAGCCACGCTCTCCAAAAACGAGATCGACGATATGTTGCGTTTTCTGGAGAAGTCCAACCTCGGCCGAGAGTCATTCACTGAAAAAGAGATAAAAAAAATCAAAGATATTGCCCGCATCGAAATCAACGTCGGCGGCAAAAACATTCCGCTGCTCAATGCAACAGAGGTCAAGTACCTCACAATCGCCAAAGGAACCCTTACCCAGGAAGAGCGGGAAATCATTAATCATCATGCCGTCATGAGTATCAAGATGCTCAACTCCATCAAATTCCCCGAAAAATACAAACGCGTCCCTGAGATAGCCGGCAACCACCATGAGCGACCCAATGGGACCGGCTACCCTCTCGGACTCAAAGGTGATGCCATTTCTTTTGAAGCGAAGATTTTGGCAATTGCCGACATTTTTGAAGCCGTCACGGCGTCCGACCGCCCGTATAAACAGCCCAATTCACTGAGCGATTCTATGGGCTATATGTCCAAAATGGCCCAAAGGGGGGACATTGATCCAGAAATCTTTGCATTCTTCTACCGTAAAAAAATCTATCTCCAGTATGCCAAAAAATACATCGCCCCCCACCTCATCGACGATGTCCGCCTCGACTCTGCATAGACCCTGAGCTTCCTCCTATTTCGCCACAGTCACCGTAATATTTCCATGTTGCGTCAGCATAAATATGGCCGTATTGTTGCCATCTACATGGCAAGTTGTGACGACTGAGCCTCCGATGGATACATTGTAATCACCCGGTTCCATATCGGCGATCAAATGGTGCGTGTCAGTATTGATGCTGTGCAGTGTATAGGTTGTGCTGCTGCGTAATGCTTCGGTTTGGGAGAAGAGTGCTAC
>CAZRUT010000069.1:0-6159 GCA_964603215.1 uncultured Nitratifractor sp. | reverse complement strand
GATGCCAACCATATTACCACCCCCACCATGGACGGCCCCCTGCGGGCCATGCAGGCAGCTTATGTGATGGCAGGAAAACCTATGATTGATTACATCAATGCCCACGGTACCTCCACACCTGTCAATGACAAAAATGAAACCGCCGCGATCAAAACACTCCTCGGCGGAAAAGAACACTGCCCGCCGGTGAGTTCCACCAAGGGGCAAATCGGTCACTGTCTGGGTGCTGCCGGGGCCATTGAAGCGGTGATTGCGGTGATGGCGATGAACGAAGGGGTCATCCCGCCGACCATCAATTACCAAACCCCCGATCCCGACTGTGATCTCGATTATGTGACCGAAGGGGCCCGCAAAGCCGACTTGAATGTTGTGATGTCCAACTCGTTTGGCTTTGGCGGTACCAACGGCGTGCTGATTTTCAAAAAACCGGAATAGAGTACCGGTATGGCCACCTACCTCGATTTCGAAAAGCCGATCGAATCCATCCAGAATGATATTGAATCGGCCAAAGCACGTGGTGATGTGGATGCTGTTGAAATCCTTGAGAAAGATCTTGCCAAAGAGGTCAAAAAAACTTTCAGTTCTCTGAATGACTATCAAAAACTGCAGCTGGCCCGCCATCCCGACCGCCCGTATGCCCTGGATTATGTCCGTCGGATGATGACGGATGCCCAGGAGATCCACGGTGACCGCCATTTCAAAGACGATCTGCCGATTATCGTGTATCTCGGATGGATCGAAGGAGAGCGGGTGATGCTGATCGGCGAACAAAAAGGGCGCGGCACCAAACACAAACTCCGGCGCAATTTCGGCATGCCCCACCCCGAAGGTTACCGCAAAGCACTGCGGGCAGTCAAATTGGCTGAAAAATTTGATATTCCCGTTCTGATGCTGATCGACACTCCGGGTGCCTATCCGGGTCTGGGGGCCGAAGAACGCGGCCAGAGTGAGGCGATTGCCCGTAATTTGATGGAATTTTCCGGTGTTCGGACGCCCATGATCTCCGTTGTGATCGGCGAAGGCGGCTCCGGCGGAGCGCTGGCGATCGGTGTAGCTGACCGCCTGGCGATGATGCGCTATTCGGTTTTTTCCGTGATCTCCCCCGAAGGATGCAGTGCCATTCTCTGGAATGACCCATCCAAAGTCGAGCAAGCCACCAAAGCCCTCAAAATCACCCCCGATGCCCTGATGGAGCACGGATTGATCGATGCGGTGATCGATGAGCCTCTGATCGGAGGGCACCGCAACAAGGCTGAAGCCATCGATGCACTCAAGGCGTATTTTTTGACCAGCCTCAAAGCGCTTAAAGAACTCAGCAAAGAGGAAATGCTGACCAAACGGTACGCGAAACTGACTGCGCCCGGCGCGTTCAAAGAGGCATAAGCTCTGATCGCCTCAATTGTGACCTGGATTGTCGAAACGGTGAGTCACTGGGGCTATTTCGGGATTTTTGCCGCTATGTTTCTGGAAAGCAGCTTTTTCCCGTTTCCCAGTGAGGTGATCATGATTCCGGCGGGGTATTTGGCATTTGGGGGGACAATGAACCTCTACGCCGCCATTGCAATCGGCATTGCCGGATCGCTGGCCGGAGCAGTGCTGAACTATTATCTGGCCATCTGGCTGGGCCGCCCGCTGCTGGAGCGGTACGGCCGCTATATCCTGCTCAAACCCGAAACCCTCGACCGTCTCGAAGCCTTTTTCCTCCGCCATGGAGAAATTTCGACCTTTAGCGGGCGACTGATTCCGGGGATTCGGCAATACATTTCTCTGCCGGCCGGATTGTCGGGGATGCATCTCGGCCGCTTTGTCCTGTTTACGATGCTGGGGGCGGGCATCTGGGTGACGGTTTTGGCCGTGCTGGGCTATGCGGTCGGTCAAAATGAAGCCCTCGTGACCCGTTATCTCCATGATGCCACATGGACGGCGCTGGCCACCGTAGCGGTGCTGGTGGGTATCTATGCTGTGTATTACCGCTCCCGAAAAGGTCCGCAATGATTTGGATGGATGGGGGCAATACGCACGTGCATGTTTTGGTGCAGGGGCGCATCGAACACCTCAAACCCGACGCAGCGGTGCGCCGCTACCATGCGCAGCGGGTGGCTTACATCAATGTCAATCCCCACAATGCTGCTCTGTTTTCGGCCATCGCCGGATGGGAGGATCTCGCACCCCGTTTGCACCTTACCGGTGCATATCGGGGCATGGGGATCGACCGCATTGCGATTTGTCTGGCATATCCGGACGGGATTTTTGTCGATGCCGGAAGCGCGGTCACAGTGGACGTGGTGGATGACGGTGTCTACCAGGGGGGATTCATCGCTCCAGGATTTCACGCGTACGCCCGGACGTATGCGGCCATCTCTCCAGTACTGGACGTGCCGTTTGACCGAGAAATTGATATATCCGTTTTGCCCAAAACGACTCGGGAAGGCGTCAGTTTCGGTACCGTAGCACCCATTGTGGCTGCGATCGAAAAACTTCGGGGCAGCCGACCGCTGTATGTGACCGGAGGAGACGGCGCCTGGCTGGCGAACTATTGGGATGATGCGGCCTATGATGCAGCGCTGGTATTCCGGGGGATGCAGCGTGTCGGCAGTGCCCTCAATCCAACATTTATCAACGAGGAGTAGTATTGTGCTGACCATCGCATTGCCCAAAGGGCGAATTGCCGAGGAGACCTTGGCCATATTTTCGAAGATATTTGGCGGCACGTTTGCATTCAGCGGACGGGAGCTGATCATGGAAGCGCACGGATTTCGTTTTCTCAATGTACGCAATCAGGATGTCCCTACCTATGTCGAGTACGGCGCGGCCGATCTTGGGGTGGTCGGATTGGATGTCATCACGGAAAAGCGCCTGGAGATTATCGATCTGCTGGATTTGGGTCTGGGGCGCTGCAAGGTGGCCATCGGGATTCGCAATGAAGACACACTCGATTGGAGCCGCCCCGACATCAAAGTGGCCACCAAAATGGTCAACATTACCCGAGACTACTTTGCCCGCAAAGCCGTGGGGGTTGATGTGATCAAACTCTATGGATCGATTGAGCTGGCACCGCTGGTGGGGCTGGCCGATGCGATTGTGGATATTGTCGAGACGGGCAATACCATGCGGGAGAATGGCCTTAAAGTGGCCGAAGAAATCATGGACTCTTCTGCCCACCTGATTGCCAACCCCAACAGCTATTATGCCAACAAAGAGGCAGTATTGGATCTGTACGACGCGATACGGGCACAGCGCTGACGATGGCAGATCCTGCAAGCCGCTCCGCACTGGATCTCTACGCCCGGGTCGAGGATCTCCTCGGCGTCCAGGAGGCGGCACCCGACCTCTATGCCCATTACCTGCGTGCCCTCCAATCACTGCAGTTTGATGCCCTGCTGGATGTCGGGTGCGGCGGCGGTGCTTTCATAGCATCCATGCAAAAGGCCTTTCCCTATGCCGCATTTCGGGGGATCGATCTCAGCCCCCATATGGTCGCCCGTGCCCGCATGCTCGGCGTCGAAGCCGATGCAATCGATGTGTGTGATGTCGCAGGGCATTTTGGGGTCATTACGGCGGTGTTTGATATGCTCAACTACCTTGATTCGGATGCGCTGAAGCGTTTTGGGGCGTGCCTGCGGGCCCGGCTGGACCCGGGCGGGGTGTTTTTGTGTGATGTGAATACGCGGTATGGATTTGAAACGGTTGCCGTGGGGAGTTTCATTGCCGAAGACGCCGAGCGGTTTGTGGCCATTGACAGTGATGTCGACGGCAACGTGTATCAGGCCGATTTTACATTGTTTTCGCGGGATGATGCCGGGTGGCAACGTTCCGATGCGACAATTCGCCAGCACTACCATACACCCGAAGGGCTGGCAGACGCATTGGGAATGGAGGCGATCGAGGCTGTGCCGGTGATGCTCTATGCCGCAGAAGAGCCGGACAAAATCTTTTATCGTTTCCGTCTTGGTTAAGGGCGCCTGTTATTAGAGGTACCCTTAATGTAAAAAAAGTATAATTACCATGATTCTATCTACACCATCACAGCAAGGAGATTTTGCATGGGCATCGAGACCATTGCATCCAAAGATGCATTTACCACCTACATTGAATCGGTTCAGAGCCGGGAGGGGTACCGAGACCCGATTGCTTTTGGGATTGCCCGGGTCGATCGGGGGCAGCAAAACGCCGAAAAAGTCCTCCAGGCAAATTTTGCTACCGTGAATTGGCATGAAAATTACGGTTCGGCCGCAGTATTTCTTGACGCATTGCAGGCAGCCAGGGTGACGGTTGATTTTGCAGCGAGTGAATGTGTGGCGACCCTCAATGATGCATTTGTGACGCATGCCATGGCACTGCTGGCACCGTTTCTCTCCGAAGCAACCGGCGATGCCCACAACAATGTTCAAGTGATCAAACATTTGGCTGCCCGCGAAGACATCGGCAAGGATTACCGTATTGTGTTCCTTTTTGATGATGCCGCCCCCCGGAGCGTCGAAGCGGTGTACCTCAAGCTGTATGCCCTTTCGCTGGGCAAGGCTCCCCTGCGCGGGGTCAATCTCACCGGCGCTTTTGGCATCCTTCCCAATGTTGCCTGGGTGGGCAACACACCGTACGAATTGGCCTATTTGCGGGCCAACGAGATTGCCATGAAACTTGACGGCATCTACCCCGATATTAGCAGCGTGGACAAATTCCCCCGCTTTCTCCAGCATGTCATCCCGGCCGACAACACCCGCATCCTCGATGCAGCCAAAGTGCGCATGGGGGCACAATTGGCTCCCGGCACCACCGTCATGCCCGGCGCGAGTTACATCAATTTCAATGCCGGAACACTGGGGGCTGTCATGGTGGAAGGGCGGATTTCCAGTTCGGCCGTGGTCGGCAGCGGTTCGGATGTGGGCGGAGGTGCCAGCATCCTCGGTGTGCTCAGCGGCACCGACGGCAACCCCGTCACCATCGGTGAAAACACACTGTTGGGGGCCAATTCGGTCACCGGATTGCCGCTGGGAGACGGATGTATTGTCGATGCCGGGATGACGATCCTGGCCGGAACCAAGATCAAGGTTGCTCCGGAGCAGCTGGCCAAAATCCGCACCGCCAATCCCGAAGCCGATTTGCCCGAAAAAACCACCTTCAAAGGGGTGGAGCTCCAGGGACTGAACGGGATCCATTATCGGGTCGATTCGACGTCCGGTGAAGTCATGGCGCGGCGCAGCACCCGCGAAGTGAAGCTCAACACGGAACTGCATTAACCATGCACAAAAACGCTCTGGATATCGTACATCAGGTGACATTGCTGGGGATACTCAAAAAACAGCCCGGCGAGTCACTGGAGGATGTGATGGAGATGCTGATCGATACCCGCATGTATGACCGAGCAGAAGCTGCCAAGGTACTCGAACAGCTTCGGGCATGGGGATACATTGTGGGTGACGGGTTGAGTTTTGTCGGTGTCGAGACAGCCAAAGAGGCTGATACATTCTTTAAGAAACAAGGATAAATCATGCGCATAGACAAATGGCTCAGTGCAGTCAACGTGGTCAAGCGCCGCACAGTCGCGACCGATATGCTCAAATCCGGCGTTGTTTCGGTCAACGGCACCCAAGCCAAAGCATCCAAAGATATCAAAATAGGCGACACGATTACCATCGCGTACCTCACAGGCCCCAAGCGCTATGTTGTGCTCGATATTCCCACAACCAAAACCATCCCAAAAAGTCAGAAAGATGACTTTGTCCAAACACTATAAAAGGAGACCCAATGCCAGCGTACAGCCCCAAAGAGAAGTTTGAGAAACTCTTCAACAATGAAATGGAGTACGAGGAAGCCCGCAGCTTCCTGATCGAACTGTATAAAAAAGGGGAGACGTCCGATGACATTGCCACGGCCGCCTCGATCATGCGATCACACGCCATCAGGCTGCCGATTTCCGAAACCCTCCGCAAACAAGCGATTGATGTGGTCGGGACCGGCGGCGACAAGAGTGGCAGTTTCAATATTTCCACGACGGTATCATTGCTTTTGGCCGCCTTGGGGTCTGTCGTGGCAAAGCACGGCAACCGATCCATCACTTCCCACTCGGGCTCGGCTGACCTGCTGGAGGCACTGGGTATCAACCTGAATCTTCCAGTTGCAGCGCAGGTCACCATGCTTGAGGAGCTTGGGTTCACCTTT